>JAITDE010000084.1 GCA_031282735.1 Oscillospiraceae bacterium
GGCAGCTACGAATACACCGATGGGCAAGATTTCGCAGACGGCTCAAAAGCCAAAAAAACCTTGGAAGCATCTCCTGTCGTTTTGGTGCAATACTACATTGACCACAAAGACGAACTCGACGGATGGTACCCCGCCGGCTTGTGGGCATTGGATACCGACGGCTACGCCTATTGGACGCAAGCACTTCTGCCGGGCGAAGCGACAAATCTGTTGCTTGATAACGTCGTTTTGGATGAACTTGTCGCGCCCGATGATAACTACTACTACGCGATTGATGTTCGCTTGGAAGCCAGCAATTTGACTGAAAGTTATTTGTTGTATTCTGGGGAGAAAAAGGCGACGGCGAATGGTAAAAAGATTGTTAAAGCATTGACAGTCAAAAGCTTAACCGTGTCGGCTTCGGGCGCGATAACGCAAGTGACAAAAAGTTCGGACTTTGCGATAATGCTTAAAAAAACTGACACTATGCAAACCGTTCATTTGACTGGCGCGGTGGATGGTTCTAACATTTCCACACCAGCGGGCACATGGATGTCCGGCGGCGACAACAGCGCGTGGGCATCACCGGGCGACGAAGACGATCAGTATGTCGTCAACGTTCCCGCTAACAGCACAGGTTCGCTGACCGTAACATGGATCGCCGCTGACAACGACAGCAAAAAGATTACGGTCACCATCTACGCAGTACTGTATATGGCTTACCAATCTGAGATAGCCCAGTGGTTGACACCAGTCACAACCACCATCAACCTCACTTCACCCGTGGACGCCGTTACCGAGCGTTATGTCCATCTACACGCGTCGCAATCGGATGACAAACTCAACGTTGTGGAAGTTAACAAATACACCGTTATTCCCGAGTTAACCCAAAATAAAATCAGCGAAGACACGGATAACGCGACAGATACCATCATCAGCACAAATTCTGTCTTTAAAGTGACCATCCCAATTGGTTATGTCGGCGATGTAACCCACACCTTCGGACCTTACACTGTTGTCTATCATGTTACAAAAGACGTTGAGCCTTCTCCTGCCGTTCAAGTTGGTGAGACTTTCGCGGCAGACGGCGTTGAGTGGCGTGTATTGCACAAGACTGACAGTGAAAGCTTGATTATTGCCGAGCATTTGCTTGATACGGCGAGAATGCACAGCAGTAGCACAAATTGGGATCCCGATGTTCTGTGGAGCGGTAGCGAACTCAGAGGATATTTGAACGACACGTTCATGAACAGTTTAACCACGCTGAAGAGTAATATAGAACTGAAGAAAATCCACACTCGGAAAGGGTGGAACGAGAGTGCCACCTATACCGAGGACATCAGCATTACAGAAGATTACGTATTCTTATTATCGGAAGAGGATGTCTTCGGCTCACTCACCTATGTAAGAGTCGTGGACGAGGAAAAAGGTCTTTTTACCTATGATCGGAAACCAGCAAATTTAGCTTATAACACCGTTCCTAACACCGTTCTGTTCACAGACGTCCGTTCCAGGATGACAACATCCGTTTCAGGTTGTAGTGCGACCAATTGGTGGTTGCGTTCTCACTACTCTTCTTCTTCGACAAACGCATTGACAATTCACTCCGCTGGTTCTACCGTTTTTTATCCCGTTACCAACTCATCAGTAGGCATACGCCCCGCAATGTTTATAAACTTTAAAACGCCAACCGAATAACACTAGGCCGTCAAATAACACACAACCCGCAGAAAACCTCTGCGGGTTGGTGCTGTTTGCGCGAAGCGGCTAAAGTCTTTTTGCTTGTTTATAGAACTCTGGGGAAATGCTTGACAGGTCGAAAATTATTTGTTATAATCAGCGCGGCGAATTCTTTCGGTCGCTCCCTTTTTCATAAAGTAGGACGGAGGGTAAGTTTTAGAAAAGAGGAAAAGCAAATGCGGCGAACTGCCTTTTTGGCAATTGTCGGTTGCCCAAATGTTGGCAAATCGTCATTGCTCAACACGTTGCTTGGCGAAAAAATCGCCATTGTGTCCAACAAACCGCAAACAACACGCACACGCATCATGGGTCTGCTGACGCGGAACGACCGCCAATTGGTGTTCACCGATACGCCCGGCATCCATCGGTCGCGCACAAAACTCGGCGAACATATGATGCAAGCTGTTCAAGAGAGCGTAGATGGTGTTGACGCGGTCATCCTCGTTGTGTCGGCGCAATCGAAAACGCCGCGCGACGAAGAAACGCGTCTGCTGGAGCGTCTTCAAAAAAGCCGCACGCCTGTGCTTTTGGCAATCAACAAAATCGACCTGCAGGAGCAAAAAGAGACCGTCGCCGCACAAATCGCACAGTGGAGTGAGCGGTTCGACTTTGCCGCAATTGTGCCCATTTCGGTCAAAACCGGCGATAATATGGATGCCTTGCGCAACGAAATCTTTTCGCTCTTCAAACTTCCCAATTTCACCGCAGGCGATGGATTTTATTTTCCTGAGGATACTTTGACCGATCAGCCCGAACGCGTCATTGCGGCCGAACTAATCCGCGAGCAGATTTTGCGTTATATGGATCAAGAAATCCCGCACGGCACGATGGTTGTCGTCGAAAAGATGAAAGAGCGCGAGGGCGCGGATTTAATCGACATTGAGGCGAACATTTTTTGTGAGCGAGATAGCCACAAAGGCATGCTGATCGGCAAGGGCGGCGCGATGCTCAAGCGCATTTCCACCGCCGCGCGGCTTGAGATGGAACGTTTTTTTTCCTGCCGTATCCACTTGCAATGCTGGGTGAAAGTCAAGGAGGGCTGGCGTGACCGCGAGAGCGTTTTGCGGGATTTTTTGCCGCAAAAGTGAAAATTTGAAACCATACGCATTCTTCATATTTATTTCATGAGAAACCAATAACGCCGTCACGATTGTATGGTATTCTGCATATATATCAACCGAGGATACATCTGCCGGATCATACGTAAGGAGGGCATCATGAATGAGAACACCATGAACGAGAACACAAATGAGTGTGTGCTGTTGTGCGTCACGGGGCATCCGTCGGCGGTCACCTTGTGCAACGCGGCACAAGAATTGTCGAAGCAAACCAATGCGCGTTTGGAAATTTTGTGCATTCTCCCCCCATTGGACAAAGAAAATCCCGATTTGCAAAAGCTTGAAACGCTTGATCGGCTTGCGCAAACATCGGGCACGGTCGTGAACATCTATTTCAACGAATCCCCTGTTTTGGTTGCGGCGGCGTTCGCAAAAAAGGTGAAAGCGACACGCGTCGCGCTGGGTTTTTCGGAGCGGCAAATCCCGACGTTCGCGAATTTTTTGCGGCAACTCCTGCCTCAAGTGCCTTTTGCAATGATCGGCAAAGATGGCGCGTTGTATCAGATGATACCGGCGAATCGGACGCTCATCACAGGCGTGCGAAACGGATAAAAATCTTTTTGTTTTGTGTGAATCAAAGAAAAACGCGCAGAAAACCACCCTCGCCAAATGCATGGCGAGGGTTTTTTAATGACCCTTATGTTCTTGATGGATCGTCCGGGGAGTTGGACACCTTGCGTTTTCGCATCGAATCACGGATCGTTTGCCTCAGCTACAGCCGCAACCGTTTGTGCCGAAGAGCGAATTGTCGGAACAGCCGTTGTTGCAGTTGTTGCCGCCAAGATTGCCCAACAACATGAGCAGGATAAGCAGTGGCAAGATCGAGTTAAGATTGCAGTTCATTGTATCCCCCCGTTTTGAATTTTGTGCACAATCTGCACATTACATGTTTATGCGCTTGGCAGGGACGCTATGCACGGCGTGCCGGAGTTTGTCTTTTGTGCGTCAGATTAGCCATTGCAGCAACCACAGTTGTAGTCGTTGTTGGAACCGTTGCCGCCAGAGCAAAGGAGCAGGATGAGGATCAAGAATGTGAGGTTGCCATTGCATCCGCCGAAACCCATTGAAGTGCCCTCCTTTCTTGTAGCTTACACTGTTATCATATGTGCTTTCAAGAAAATGGTTACAACATTCATGTGAAAATACGGATGCTTTGTTTTTTTATAAAGAAAAGCGGCAGGCTTATAATCTTTCCGAGATTTTCTGCGCCTCAAAGCACACGCGTTCCTCATCAATTTTTGCGCAGTGCCCGTTTGCAAACAGGAGTTCGCCGTCGATAAACACTTTTTCAGGCTCATTTCCCTGCGCGCCATAGCAAAGGGCGGCAAGAAGATTTGTGCGCGGCGTCCAGTGCGGTTGATTGAGATTGCATACGACTAAATCAGCACGTTTGCCCGCTTCAATCGAACCCGTGATAGCGCCCAATCCAAGCGCGTTTGCCCCGTTGATTGTTGCAATCTTCAAACCCTGTTCGGCTGTGATACACACGGAATCTTCGTTTTTGCCCTTGTGAATGAGGCACAAAAAGTTCAGCTCACGAAGCATATTCAGCGCGTTGTTGCTCGCCGCACCGTCCGTGCCTAGCGCGACGTTGATACCATTTGCGATCATCTCGCGGACAGGCGCTACACCGTTCGCCAATTTGAGGTTGCTGATGGGATTGGTCGCAACGCTCACGCCGTGTTGGGCGGCAATCCGCATGTCTTGTTCCGTCATATGAACGCAATGCGCGGCAATCGTCGACACGTTGAACACGCCCGCGTCTTCCATCAAAGCGAAGGGCGTTTTGCCGTAGAGTTTTTGGATATCCGCAATCTCTTGCCGGCTCTCGCCCAAATGCGTATGAATTGGCACGTCCAATTTCCGCGCGGTTTCGGCGATGAGACTCAAGTAATCGGGCGCACAGGTATAAGGCGCGTGAGGCGCAAGCGCAAACGTCAGCCTACCATAACCGCGAAATGCCGCAATTTCGTCCGAAGCCTCGCGCAACCGCCGAAGCCCGCCCTCGTCCGCGCGCGAAGATCCAACCAATCCACGTGACAAAACAGCGCGCATTCCGCTTTCGTGCGCCGCTTGCGCGTTTTCGTTTTGACTGATGTACATGTCGTTATAGCACGTGCATCCGCTGCGGAGCATCTCAATCGCGGCAAGGAATGTACCCCAATAGGAATCATTTGTTCGCAAGCGATCCTCCATGGGCAGGATGTTGTCGAACAGCCACGCATGGAACGGCAAATCGTCGGCGCGGTTGCGCAAAAGCGTCATATAGGCATGCGTATGCGCGTTCACAAAACCGGGCGTGAGCAATCTGTCTTTGCCGTCGATGGTTTCATCGGGAACAAAATCCTCAGGAACTTCTCCCACGAACGCAATTGTATTGCCCGCAACGCCGACGTTGCATGTTTCTATACGCAATCCGCCGCCGTCGGGCAGAAGAGCTTGTATCTTTTTGAAGAGGATGCTCATCGAAAAACTCCATTCTTGTCAATCGACCGTGAGCAGCTTGCCAAAATTCTTTTCAATGATTTGTATCAATCGCATTTGTTACTCCCACTCAATTGTTCCCGGCGGCTTTGCGGTGATATCATACACCACGCGGTTGACGCCGCCAACTTCGTTCACAATGCGCGACGACACTTTGGCAAGCACTTCGTAGGGGATCGGCACAAATTCCGCCGTCATAAAATCAGATGTCGTCACCGCGCGCAGGGCGATCGTCGCGTCGTAGGTGCGCCCGTCGCCCATGACACCGACCGATTTGATGTTGGTCAGCACGGCAAAATATTGACTGATCGCGCGATCCATCTTGGCAATGGCAATCTCGTCGCGAAAAATCGCGTCAGCCTCTTGGAGCAAAGCGATTTTTGCGGGTGTGATTTCGCCCAAGATGCGCACCGCAAGCCCCGGCCCGGGAAACGGTTGCCGCCACACCAGCGCTTCGTCGATGCCTAGTTCAATCCCCGCGCGCCGCACCTCATCCTTAAAGAGCATGCGTAGCGGCTCAATGATTTCGTCAAAATCGACGACATCCGGCAATGCGCCGACGTTGTGATGGCTTTTGATAACCGCCGAATCGCCGGCGCCGCTTTCGATCACGTCGGGATAAATCGTGCCCTGCACCAAAAAACCGACTTTGCCGATTTTTTTGCTTTCCTGTTCAAACACGCGGATGAATGTTTCGCCTATGATTTTGCGTTTTGCCTCAGGATCAATCACGCCGCGCAGATTGTTCAAAAACACATCCTGCGCGTTGACGCGGATAAAATTCATATCAAATGTGTCGCGGCAAACGCGCTCCACATCGTCGCCCTCATTTTTGCGCAGCATCCCGTGGTCAACAAATACGCAGGTGAGCTGTTTGCCAATCGCGCGGTGCAGCATCACGGCTGCGACGGTCGAATCCACACCACCCGAAAGAGCGCAAATCACCTTTTGTGTGCCGATTTTTTCTCGCAACGCCGCAATTGTCCGTTCCACATAACCGCTCATTCGCCAATCGCCTGTGCATCCGCAGATTGTTTTCAAAAAATTGTCCAAAATCATCTGCCCGAATTGCGTATGCTGCACCTCGGGATGAAATTGCACGGCATATAATTTTTGATTTTTGTTCTCCATGGCGGCGACAGGGCAGTTTGGGGTTTGCGCGATCGCCTCAAAGCCCGCAGGCAACCTTTGGATGGAATCCGTGTGACTCATCCAGCAAGTTGATTGTTTCGTCACGCCCGCAAACAACGGCGATTGTTCGTTGATTAGATTGAGATCCACGCGCCCGTATTCTCCAACAGGCGCGGCACCAACGCCGCCGTCGGCAAGATATGCCATCAGCTGTGCGCCGTAACAAATGCCCAGCACGGGGATTCCCAGTTCTAGTATTTCTTTGGAACAGCGCGGTGCGTTATCGGCATAGACACTGTTGGGGCCACCTGTTAATATGATGCCAAGGGGTTGCGTCGTTTGCAACTGCGCAACCGGCACGGTGTAGGGTTTAACTTCACAATACACACCCAAATCGCGCACACGCCGTGCAATCAAATGCGAATATTGACCGCCGAAATCCAAAACAATCATGCATTGGTGTTTCATTTTATCCCCTTTTCTTCTTCTTTTTCTGATTCTTTTTCTGAAAGAAAAGAAACAAAAAGACTCTTTCCCCGCTTCGCGCTGTCATTTTTCCCCGCTTCGCGCTGTCATTTTTAATCAGAAATGATTATGTGAACCATGCGCAAAACCAAAAATCCCAAGAAAAGCTTTCATGGGATTTTTGGGCTTACTGCAACAACGTGTATGCGCCACTGCGAAGCTGGCGGATCAATTGCTGCATATTTTGCACGGGTTCTTGAAAAACCAATCCGCCGGGCTCGCGTCCGTCGCCCGTATCGCCTCCGTGATAATCCGAACCGGAACTTTTGAGCAAACCATAATACCGATCCGCCCAAGCGTTCGCGATCGCGTTGTGCGAATCGTGGTGTGAATTGCCGTTATAAACCTCAACACCGTCCAGCAAAATGGGATTGACAATGGTCATGTCGAAGCGGAACGGATGCGCCTGCACGATGGTCAAATCATATTTGTTTTTTAATTTTTGAAACGTACGCAGATCAAGCTGATCGAAGTGCGGATGCTCAAACAAAAACGATTCGTCAAAACCATACACCAAAAAATCGTTGTCCGTTCCATCTTCAAAGCGCAATTCCATGCCGAGCAACACAACAAAGCCTGCAGGCGCGGCATTTTTTGCGTTCTTATAACCCGTGAGAAAAAAACGTACGCGATTTTCCCACGGAATTTTCGACAAATCGCCGAGACGAGCGGCATGGCATCCCGAAAAATGATCGGTCATCACCATCCCCGCGTAGCCCTTTTCAACACAGCGCCGCACGACTTCATCCGCCTTGGCAAGTGCGCAGGGGCTAACTTCACTGCTGTGGATGTGCATTTCAATCGCGTTGGGCGGCAAAGAGTCCAATTGGATTGTCCATTCCAACTCCGGAGCGATTAGCATTTGATTGCTCATTCCGCATCGTCCGCTTTCCTAGTCGGTTCAATCCTGCCATAGCGACCGCCGGACGCGTCACTGCGCGGTGCGCGGTCAGACTGTTGAGGCGGCGCGGCATGCGGACGATGAAAATCCCCGCCGCCGCGCGGACGGTCATTGCGGAAATTTTGATAACCGTCTCGTGGGCGGTCATTGCGCGATTGATAGCCGTCTCGCGAACGGTCATTTTGGTGTCCGCGATCCCCGCGCTGAAATCCGCGATCGTTTTGACGCCCGCGGTTATCGCGCTGGAATCCGTTGCGTCCTCCGTTGTAAGACGGACGGCGGTCATTTTTGCGGAACGCTTCATCGGGCGCAATCACAACGCGGCGGTCCGAACCATCGCCGACTGAAAACGAATTCGCGCCGTCGAATTCCTGCACAACCGTGTGCACAATACGTCGATCATAGGGTGTCATAGGTGCAAGCGTGATGTTATGTCCCTCTTTTTTTGCTTTGATCGCGGTGCGGGTCGCCATGTCGCGCAAGCTCGCTTCGCGCTGGTCACGATAGTCGCCCACATCCACGCTGATGCGTCGGTATCCCGCTGTGTTCCGCGTCACGACCAAACGGGTCAAATATTGCAGTGCGTCGAGCGTCTCGCCGCGCCGGCCAATCACAATCCCCTCGTCCGCAACGGATTGCACGACGAATCGCACACCATTGTCCTCAGGCACAGTCAGCACGGTTGCCTCAACGCCCATGAGATCAAGCACGGTCTGCAAATATTTCTCCGCGCCCGCAAATTCGGATTCTTCAAAGTAGGCGCGTACTTTGGCGGGCGTCCCGCCGAACAAACCGAGCGTCCGTTTGGTTGGCGCTTCGATAATTTCGGTGACGACATCCGCCTCTTCCGGCGCGTTGAGCGAAAGCTTTGCTGCTTCAATGGCGGCCTCCACGGTTGGAGCAACGCCGAAGGCTTCTTTGATCATTGTTTTCTCCTTATTTTGTCCTTATTTGTCAGACAGTGCAAGGCGTTTGCGGCTGTTTTCGCGGCTTCGCCGTTCCACGGTTTCTTCAACAAGAAGACGCGCGATCATTTTTTGCGGCTTATGGGTTTGTTGGAGGACAACCATCTGCAAGAACGCGAACAAACTCGAAACAATCCAATAAATGCCGATGCCAACGGGGAAGCTGATCGAAATAAAGACCGAAAACAACGGCATAAAGAATGTCATGCAACCCATCATGGGGTTTTTGGTTTGTTCGGGATTATCTTTGCGCTGGCGCAGGAATGTCAGGAACGCGCTGGAAAATGAAGCAAGCCCCGCAAGAATGGGGATAAGATAGTAGAAACCGCCGCCCTCTTTGGGCGTCATACCCAAATTAAGCCCAAAAAAGCGGAATTGGTCGGCAAACGAGACAATCTGATCGAAAACGCCTTGGTTGAGTTTGTCGGCGCCTTCGCCGATCAGATGGGCAAAAGAGTTAATGTGTTCCATAATACGCAATTGCAAGTAACTTGCCGTACTACTTGCCGTGCCGCTGACTTTTTCGAGCACACCCGGCGCGGCTTTTTCAAGAATCGCGATGCTGGCGGCATCAATTTTCAGCGCGTACTTGAGCGGATGATAGATCGCCGAGATAAGACCGAATATAATTGGAAACTGCAACAACATTGCGCCCGAGCAGCCCGCGCTCATCGGATTGAATCCCTCGCGCTGATAAAAGGCTTGGATTTCCTGCTGCTGCCGCTTTTTGTCGTCTTTGTAACGTTCCGTGATTTTGCGGAGTTTGTATTGCATACGGCGGTTTTTCGCAAGATTTTTTTGCTGGCTGATCGCGCTTGGCAACATCAGCATGCGGCAAAAAACCGTAAAAATCAAAATAGCGACGCCGTAATTACCGACAATCTGAAAAATAAAACGCATGATGGGTCCAAAAACAGTGCCCAACACGTTATAGATGGCTTCGTACAACCAATGCATCTCCTCTCACTACTTGCGTTTGGGGGGGACGGGGTCAACGCCGCCCGGCGAAAAAATATTGCACCGCATCAAACGATAAACCGCCAGCAGACCGCCGCGCAAAACGCCGTGCACTTCAATGGCTTCCGCCGCATACTGCGAACACGTGGGGTAATAGCGGCACATGGGCGGGAACAGGGGCGATACGCGGCGTTGATAAAAGCGGATGGCGCTCAAAAAAACTTGCTTCATGGCTTGTCCTTTTGCGCGGGTTCGCTTTGCAGGACGCCCAGTTTTCGCAGATGTCCGCGCATGATATGTTGTATCTGTGTGCTTTTGGTGTGCTTGGTTTTGCCTCTGGCAACAAAAACCAAATCCCAATTGCCGCACGTCGGCTCATTGAGCGTGCGCAACGCTTCGCTGATGACCCTGCGTGAACGATTGCGCTCCACTGCGTTGCCGATTTTTTTGCTTGCCGTGATGCCGTAGCGACATTTGCCGGCGCGGTTTTTTGCGGCGTAAGTGACCAAAGCGGGGTGCGCAAGGGACTTACCGCACGCGTAGGCGCGGCGAAAGTCCCCATTGCGAACCAACGTTTTTATCATCGGCATGTTTTATGTTTTTCCTCTTGTAGATTGCGGTCAACATGTTTTCTGTTTTTCCCATTGTTGATTGCGGTCAAATCGGCATGTTTTCTGTTTTTCCTCTTGTTGATTGCGGTCAAATCGGCATGTTTTCTGTTTTTCCTCTTGTAGATTGCGGTCAAACCGGCATGCTTTCTGTTTTTCCCCTTGTAGATTGCGGTCAACATGTTTTCGATATCAATACGTGAGCTGCTTGCGCCCTTTTTCGCGGCGGCGGGCAAGCACCTTGCGACCGTTGCGATCCGCCATGCGTTTGCGGAATCCATGTTCCTTCTTCCGGTGGAGCTTTTTAGGCTGATATGTCCGTTTCATCAAAAAAATCCTCTCTAGCATCTTGCAAAAATCCAAATGACAAGCGGCAAAAGCCCATTATCTCTTGGAAAATTGCGGCGCGCGGCGGGCGGCTTTGAGACCGTACTTCTTGCGCTCTTTCATTCTCGGATCACGTGTGAGGAAGCCCGCTTTTTTGAGTGCGGGGCGAAGTTCAGGGTCGAGGAGCAAAAGCGCACGGGCAAGACCATGGCGGATTGCGCCCGCTTGACCCGAAACGCCGCCGCCGTTGACACGGCACACAATATCCACATTGCCCTCTTGACCTGTGAGCACCAACGGCTGGCGCACAAGGAGTTTTAGCGTCTCAAGCCCAAAATAGTCGTCGATGTCACGGTCGTTGATGGTGATTTTGCCATCGCCGTAATAGACGCGCACGCGCGCAATGGACTTTTTGCGGCGACCTGTGCCATAAAAAAACGGAACTGTATCGTACATGTTACTTCTCCTCTCTTATAGCGCCCAAACTTCGGGCTGCTGTGCCTGATGGATATGCTCCGCGCTTTCAAACACTTTGAGACGGGTGAGCGACTTGCGCCCAAGCGTGGTGTCGGGCAACATGCGTTTGACGGCAAGTTCCATGGCGAGGTTGGGGCGGGTTTTCATCAGCGTGTCGTAGCCTGTTGTTTTTAGATGACCGATGTAACCCGTGTGCCGCTGATATTTTTTTTGCTGTAACTTTTTGCCTGTTAAAATCGCCTTGCCTGCATTGATGATAATGACAAAATCACCGCAATCGGCATGCGGCACAAAAATTGGCTTGTGCTTGCCGCGCAACAGCGTCGCCGCCTGCACTGCGACACGACCAAGCGGTTTGCCGGCGGCATCGAGCACGTACCATTTGCGTGTGATGTCACCCGCCTTCGGCATAAACGTGGACATTCAAACTACCTCCATATGTTTTCACTTTACATAGCTTTCGTACTATATCATATTTTCGGACGAATGTCAACTGATTTTCGCAAATTTTTCATTCGTATATGCAAAAGCTCGTTTTATCTCTTGTTTCCGCTTCTTTTTCGTGTATTTTCCATTGGTCAATTTGTAGTTGCAATTTGGCTGGGATTGTTGATTTGGGAATGGAGAAAATGCAAAACGCAGAACGTCCCACATGCGAGGGAAGCGTGTAAAAAAATTTGCAAAACAAAGTTGATAAGGCAAATGATGTTCAAAGCGACCTTCGGGCGCGGCATTGCGCGGGCGAGAAAACACAACTGCGGGTCTTCGTTGAAAGGTTCTCTTGCGTTGCGCTTCGTCGCTCTGCTCTTTGCGCTGGGTTGCCCTGATATGACGTTTCAGTATCTGTAAACAAAAGCTTTTGATGTTTTTGCAAGTGGTATCAAAAAATCTTCCGCGAAATGCCTAAAAAAAGGACTGTTTAGATCAAAAATTCCGCTTATTTTCCGAAATCGGCAAAATATCGTATTTTACTTGTGGAAAGGACTAGCTTTTTTTGCGGAAAACTGCTATACTTAAAACAGCGTGTTGTTCGCGCTGTTTTGTTTATTTTCATTCGCAAAAGGAGGACTAGCAAAGCATGCTCAAGAAAGTTAGCAAGCTACCGTTTCAGGGCACTGAGTGCCAGGCACAGGCGTTTGCCGATGTGATCGCCCAATACAAGAGCGACCCCAGTCAGTTGATGACCGTGATGCAAAAAGCCCAGCAAATCTATGGCTATTTACCGTTTGAAGTCCAGGCAATGATTGCGGACGGCATGGACGTACCATTGGAAAAGGTTTATGGTGTATCCACATTCTACGCGCAGTTCGCGTTGTCGCCTGCGGGCAAGCATTCCATTTCGGTTTGCTTGGGCACGGCGTGCTACGTCAAAGGCGCGCAGGCGATCCTTGACCGCATCACCGAACTGTTGGGCATTGGCCCGGGCGAATGCACCGAAGACGGTTTGTTTTCGCTGGATGCATGCCGCTGTATCGGCGCATGCGGGCTTGCACCTGTGATGATGATTGGCGAAAAAGTGTACGGCAACCTTGTGCCTGAACAAGTCGAGGGCATTTTGGCCGCCTATCGCGATCAATGAAACGGAAAGGACTGAATGGCTTTGACAACAGTACAGTTGGATGATTTGCGCACACACGCGTTGGCGCAAATGACACCCGGACGCAGTGGGCTTGCCATGCGCATCGTGGTGGGTTACGCCACTTGCGGTATTGCGGCGGGCGCAAAGGCCGTTATCGAATCCCTGCGGAAAGAACTTGCCGTTTTGGGGATTGACGACGTCGCCGTGGAAGAAACAGGTTGCATTGGCATGTGCCAATACGAGCCGCTTGTGGAGGTTTTCGCTCCCGACCAGCCTAAAATTACATATGTGCAAATGAACGCCGAAAAAACGGCGCGTATGGTGCACTCCCATGTTGCCAACGGCAAAGTGGTTGCGGAATACACCATCGGCGCGGCGACGGGCGAGGCGGCGCAGGGCGAAGTATTGCCGCTGGACAGCACGGCGTTTTACAAAAAACAACAACGTGTCGCCCTGCGCAACTGCGGCGTGATTGATCCTGAGCGCATTGAGCAATACATCGCGCGGGACGGTTATCAGGCACTCAAAAAGGCGTTGACGGAACTCCAACCCGCCGACGTAATCCAAATCCTTAAGGACAGCGGTTTGCGCGGGCGCGGCGGCGGCGGATTCCCCACGGGTTTGAAGTGGAGTTTTACGGCCGCCAACGCGGCGGATCAAAAATATGTCGTCTGCAACGCCGACGAGGGCGACCCCGGCGCGTTTATGGATCGCTCCGTTTTGGAGGGCGACCCGCACGCGGTTGTGGAGGCGATGACCATTTGCGGCTACGCGACGGGCGCAAGCGAGGGTTATGTGTATGTCCGCGCCGAATATCCCATTGCCGTCAAGCATCTTGAAACGGCGATTGAACAGGCGACGGCGTTGGGTCTTTTGGGCGATGATATTTTCGGCAGCGGATTCGGTTTCCGTTTGCACATCCGTCTCGGCGCGGGCGCGTTCGTCTGCGGCGAGGAAACGGCGCTGATGACCTCCATTGAGGGCAAGCGCGGCGAACCCCGTCCCCGTCCGCCCTATCCCGCGGTGAAAGGTTTGTTCGGCAAGCCCACGACGGAAAACAATGTGGAAACATTTGCCAACATCCCGCAAATTATTCTGCACGGCGCACGGAATTTTGCCGCGACAGGTACGGAAAAATCCAAAGGCACGAAAGTGTTCGCGCTCGGCGGCAAAATCACCAATACAGGGCTTGTGGAAATACCTATGGGCACGACTTTGCGGGAGATCATTGAGGATATCGGCGGCGGCATCCCGGGCGGCAAAAAATTCAAGGCCGCGCAAACGGGCGGTCCCTCCGGCGGATGCATACCTGAATCCATGATCGATACGCCGATTGATTACGACAATTTGACCGCGATCGGTTCCATGATGGGATCGGGCGGCTTGATCGTGATGGACGAAGACAACTGCATGGTTGATATCGCGCGGTTTTTTCTCGACTTTACCGTGGATGAATCCTGCGGCAAATGTTCACCCTGCCGCATCGGCACAAAACGCATGATGGAAATACTCGACAAGATCACCGCAGGCAAAGCCGTTATGGAGGATCTCGACAAACTTGAGGAGCTTGCGTATCATATCAAAGAAAATTCGCTTTGCGGCTTGGGGCAGAGCGCGCCGAATCCCGTGCTCGCCACCCTGCGCGCGTTTCGGGATGAATACGTCGCCCATGTGCGCGATAAGCGTTGCCCTGCGGGCGTTTGCAAGGCATTGCTCAATTACTACGTGATTGCCGACAAATGCCGTGGCTGCACCGCGTGCGCTCGCGCGTGCCCTGTTGGCGCAATCCGGGGCAAAGTCAAAGAAGTGCACGACATTGACACCGATAAATGCATCAAATGCGGCGCGTGCATGGCGACCTGCCGCTTTGGCGCAATCGAAAAACGATAAGAGAGGAGGATTTCCCCATGGCAGAAAAAAACATACATCTCAAAATCAACGGCATGGAGGTGGAAGCCCCTGCGGGTTCTACCATTCTTGAGGCCGCGCGTATCATCGGGATTGAAATCCCCACTTTGTGCTATCTCAAAGAAATCAACGAAATCGGCGCGTGCCGCATTTGCATGGTGGAGGTCAAAGGAGCGCGCGGTTTGGTAACAGCCTGCGTTTTCCCCGTGGCGGAGGGCATGGAGGTGTTCACGAACACCGAAAAAGTGCGCAAAAGCCGCAAAGGGACGCTGGAACTCATCCTTTCCACGCACGACAAAAATTGCCTTTCCTGTGTGCGTAGCGGCAATTGCGAACTGCAAAAACTCTGCAAGGAATTTGGCGTGGACGATCCCGATTACTATGCGGGCGAAAACATCCGCTACGCGTTCGACGACTCCGCCGCCCACATGGTGCGCGACAACAACAAGTGCATCCTTTGCCGCCGCTGTGTCGCCGCCTGCGACAGCCAATGTATTTCCGTCATCGGCGCAAACGCCCGCGGATTCGACACGCACATCAGTTCGCCTTTCGACAAAGATTTGGCGGACGTCAGTTGTATTTCGTGCGGTCAGTGCATTGTCAACTGCCCCACGGGCGCGATTGTGGAAAAAGACGAAAGCGCGGCCGTGTTCGCCGCCATCAACGATCCCAAAAAATTTGTGGTCGTGCACACCGCGCCCTCCATTCGCGTAACGCTTGGCGAAGCGTTCGGCATGAAGATCGGCACGAACGTGCAGGGCAAAATGGTCGCCGCCCTGCGCCGTTTGGGCTTCGACAAGGTTTTTGACACCGATTTCGGTGCCGATTTGACGATCATGGAAGAGGCGCACGAATTTTTGGAGCGCGTGAAAAACGGCGGTACGTTGCCGATGATTACGTCCTGCTCCCCCGGCTGGGTGAAATATTGCGAGCATTATTATCCCGATTTGATCGCGCATCTGTCCAGTTGCAAATCGCCCCAGCAGATGCAGGGGGCTGTTATCAAAACTTGGTATGCAAAAAAGCTTGGTATTGATCCGAAGCATATTTTTGTGGTCGGCATCATGCCCTGCACCGCCAAAAAGTTTGAAAACAAACGCGACGATCAAAGCGCGTCGGGGTTACCCGACGTGGATATCTCGCTCACCACGCGCGAACTTGCCCGCATGATCGAAAGCGCGGGGATTTATTTCCGCGACCTGCCCGACGAAGCCTACGACAACCCGCTTGGCGATGCCACGGGTGCGGCAGTGATTTTCGGCGCGACGGGCGGCGTGATGGAAGCTGCACTGCGCACCGCCGTCGAAACCCTCACGGGCGAACAGCTTGCGTCGCCGGACTTCACCGAAGTGCGCGGCACGGCGGGCATCAAAGAAGCGACCTATCATGTTGCGGGCATGGATGTGAAAGTCGCCGTCGCCAGCGGCACGAAGAACGCGCGTGTGCTCATGGATAAAATCCGTGCGGGCGAAGCGGATTATCACTTCATCGAAATCATGGGTTGCCCGGGCGGCTGTGTTAACGGCGGCGGTCAGCCGATTCAGCATGCCGTCGTGCGGAATTTCCATGATCTGCGATCAATGCGCGCGGCGACGCTCTATGAAGCCGACAAGAATTTGCCTCTGCGCAAATCGCACGAAAGCCCCGCAATCAAAATGATTTACGAGGAGTTCCTCGGCGAACCGGGCAGTCATTTGGCGCATGAGGTTTTGCACACGAGCTATGCCGCCCGTCCAAAATATCGATAAATTTATGCGGCGCGTAAGAATTCTTTACGCGCCTTTTTTGGGGATAGGCTATGAAAAAATCACTGTGCCGCGTCTTGCTTTTGTTGGTCGCGATTGGCATTGGCGTTGGCATTGCCGTGTACCGCGGCGGGATATCCCCTGTGCGCGGCACGTCGCAGGCGTTTGTGATGGGCAGTTTGCTGGAACAATCCGTTTGGACAAAAGGCGCGAAAACGGCTTTAACGTATCGGATATCCGACACTGCGGATGCCATACGCGCACTGGAAAAAACGCTGACGGCGGGTCCGCTGCCCGCGGACGATCCTGTGCAAGTGCTGTGCGATGCGTTAACCCAAAAAACGAGCGGCGCGTTCCGCAGCGATCTCGGTGAGTTGATCGACCTTTGGGGTATTGATCAGGCAAACAGGACTCCGTCCGTGCCGAGCGATGAAGACATACAACGCGCGCTTGCCGGTCACGGCAAAGCGAACTACGGCGCGGTGGGCAAAGGCGCGGCTTGCGACGCCGCGCTTGCGGTGAGCAAAGATGCCAATTTGCGGGGTTTTGTGGTGTCGGTCGGCGGCAACATTGTTACGTTTGGCAACAAGCCGTTCGGGCAACCGTTCAAAGTCGCCCTGCGCGACCCAAAAGGCGCACTGAACGACTCGATCGGCGTGTTCACACTCAAAGGCACATGTTTTGTTTCGACATCGGGTAGCTATGAAAAATATTTTGAACAGGATGGCAAGCGGTATCATCATATTTTGGACGGACGCACGGGTTATCCCGCCGAAACAAACGGGCTGATATCCGTCACCGTGCTTTCCAATAACGGCGCGGTTGGCGACGCGCTTTCCACGGCGTGTTTTTTGGTTGGTTATAACGACGCGCAAAGCCTGTTGGACGACTACGACTGCGAAGCGATTTTTATATATGATTCAGGCGCGGTTCGCGCAACAGGCAGCGCCAAAGAGAGATTTGAACTCCGGAGTGAGGCGTACCATTGGGCAGATTGATCAAACGCGGCGATTGCATTCTGATCCTTGTTTGCCTAGCGATTGCGTTGGGCGTGTTTGTTCTGCGCCAAACAATGGCGGCGCAAAACCCGATCGCCTATTTGCAAGCGCAAAATCAGCCCCGTCAAGCGATTGATCTCACCAATGATCAAATATTTTCCGCCGCGCCCAACGTGATGATCGAGGTCAAAAACAACCGGGTACGCTTTGTGCAATCCGATTGCCCCGATCAAATTTGTGTCC
Source organism: Oscillospiraceae bacterium (assembly GCA_031282735.1). GTDB lineage: Bacteria > Bacillota > Clostridia > Oscillospirales > Acutalibacteraceae > WRMQ01. Next base: position 17,686 of record JAITDE010000084.1, read on the forward strand.
ACGCGGGATGGATTAGCAAGGCGGGCGACAGCGTCGTCTGCTTGCCAAACCAAATCGCCGTGGTTTTTGAAAGCGGCGAGCAAAGCGGGGTGGACGGTATTGCCTATTAAAACCAACGCGCAAAAAGCCGCGTTCTGCGCCGTCTTTGCGGCGATCGCCGTTGCGCTCTCGTGGTTGGAATCCACGATCGCACCCTTGCTCGTTTTGCCGCCGGGCGTCAAACCCGGACTTTCAAATGTCGCCGTGATGTTCTGCACCAGCGCGCTCGGCTTGCCGTTCGGTTTGATTGTCGCGTTTCTCAAATCGATTTTTGCCGGGATAACACGCGGGACGACGGCGTTTGCAATGTCATGCGGCGCGGGATTGATCAGCACATGCGCCGTCGGCATATGTCTGCGCAAGCGTCCGAAGTATTTGAGCCTGACGGGCATCGGGATGTTGGGCGGCGTATTGCATAACATGACGCAATTGGCGCTCGCCGCGTTTGTGACGCAAACACCCGCGATCGCCTTGCAATTGCCGTTGCTGATTCTCTGTGGTTTGGCATCGGGAGCGATCACAGGCACATTGTTGCGGGCAGTGCGGCGATTTTTTATCAACAAGTGATTGACTTGTTGCGCAAAAAGCGGTATACTAAAAAACGTGCTCAATCATTATCAATTCACAAGGTGGGTTTGCGTGTATGGATCAACTTTTTCTTGCAATCGCGCTGGTTGCGGGCGTTGGATTGATTGCCGGTGTCGGGCTGGCAATCGCCGCCAAGGTCATGCATGTGCCATCGGATCCTCGCGCGGACGAACTGCTGGCGGTACTGCCCGGCGCAAACTGCGGCGCGTGCGGCTTTGCGGGATGCGCCGCTTACGCAAACGCTATTGCCGCACAGGACGCGGCTGTTAATCTCTGCGTGCCCGGCGGCGAAAACACGGCGAAAGCACTCGCCGGCATCATGGGCGTGGAAGCGCAGACGGTCGCAAAAAAACGCGCGGTCGTTTTGTGCGGAGGGACGCTCGAAAAATGCAAAGCCAGCTACGAATACCGCGGCGAACAAACCTGCGCGGCGGCATCCATGCTCTTCAGCGGGCAAAAGCAGTGCAACTACGGTTGCTTGGGCTTCGGCGATTGCGCCAAAAAGTGTCCCGAAAACGCGATTGAAGTCGTTGACGGCATTGCCCGCGTCGATCGTCAGCGTTGCATCGGCTGTTCGCTGTGCGTGGTCACTTGCCCTAAAAAGATCATCACAATGCTGGAATACGAGGGTAAGGCACTCAATTTGTGCAGCTCGCAGTCGGCTGGCGCAATCAGCCGCAAGCAGTGCGCGGGCGCGTGCATCGGTTGCAAGCTATGCACCAAAACATGCCCGTCAAACGCAATCACGGTCGAAAACAACTTGGCGCGCGTGGACGAAACCAAATGCACCGGTTGCCGCGCCTGTATCGAAAAATGCCCGACAAAGTCACTCTATTTTTTCTAACTTACTTTTTCTGACTTACTTTTTCTGAAGAAAAAGTAAGCAAAAAGACTTTTGCCGCTTCGCGCGCCTGCGGCGAGCACCCGCTTCGCGCTGTCGTTTTTAGGCTGATTTATATTTTTGCGGGCTGCAAATGACGGCGCGAAGCGGGAAAAAGTTCTTTTGCTTCTTTTCTTTCAAGAAAAGAAGCGGGTGCTCGCCGCAGGGGCGCGCGATCATTTTTAGACTGATGTATATTTTTGCGGGCTGGTGTGTTTTATTTTGCCGCCGTGCTTTACATCACCATGTTAGGCATGGCATTGCACGCGAGATCGGCAATATTCCCCGCCTGATATTCGTAATATCCCTGTGCGCCGACCATCGCCGCATTGTCGCCGCAAAGAGATCGTTCGGGATAACAAAGCGCAAATCCCGCCTCTTTGCATTGCTTTTGCATCATGGCGCGCAAAACGCTGTTTGCGCTCACGCCGCCCGCAAGCACAATCTTGTCGTGCCTCAAACGTTTCGCGGCTTCTAATGTGTTGCGGCACAAATAATCAGCGACCGCAAATTGAAAAGATGCCGCAAAATCCGCAATCACAATATCGCTTTTTGCCTTTTGGATCACCTGCAACGCGGCGGTTTTCAATCCGCTGAAACTAAAATCATACAGACTGCCGTCCACGCGCGGGCGGGGAAACGCGTACGCGGTTTTGTCGCCGTCCACACCCGCTTCATCCAAATGTATCCCGCCCGGATAGGGCAACCCGAGCACACGCGCGGTTTTATCCAACGCCTCACCCGCGGCATCATCGCGGGTTTTTCCAATGATCTTGAACGACGTGTAACTTGCGGTGTCCGCAATTTGCGTGTGTCCGCCCGAGACAATCAAACACAAAAACGGCGGCTTCAAATCGCTGTGCGTCAAATAGTTCGCCGCAACGTGCGAACGCAGATGATGCACGGCGATGAGCGGTTTGTTCGCGGCATATGCCACGCCTTTTGCGTAGTTCAATCCAACCAAAAGCGCGCCGATCAAACCCGGCGCATACGTAACAGCCACGGCGTCGATCTCGTCAAGCGAAAGGGTCGCGGCGGTGAGAGCTTGATTGGTCACGGCGGAGATTGCCTCTATATGCATGCGGGAGGCGATTTCGGGCACGACGCCGCCATAGATTTTATGGGTATCAATCTGGCTTGCAACGATGTCGGAAAGTACAGTTCGTCCGTTTTCAACCACGGCGGCCGCGGTTTCGTCGCAAGATGTTTCGATTGCTAAAATGCGCATGATTTACCTCATTTGCATGTGTGACGATACAAAATCCTATAATATAAACTGTTCGGGATCAAACTCGGGCAGCACGGGCGTGCGCGGCGGGATACGTTTGAGCGGATCATATTGGTATTTTGCGCAGTGCGAATGCTTGAGCATCACGCCGCGACGGGCGCAAAGGACACTGTTGCCATCGGGTGCTTGTTTGCCGCGTTTGCAGTGTGCGCAAGCGGGCTTGATATCCGTTTTGAACAATGCTTTTTTTCTCATACATTTCTCACCAATCCATTGTTTCTTATGTATATGATCTATTATGCTGTAAAGGAAAGAAGTCCAAGAGGAACTTATCTGTGTCTAATATTTATCACAAGCAATATCATACCACAAACCGCGGCGATATTCAAGCCAAAAATGAATATCGCCGCGGTTTTTGCAAGTCTTTTTTGTGGGTTTTTAGAGGTTGCCTGATATGACGCGTGAGCAAAAGCCAAGATGCGCAAGAAGTTGGAGCGCGACTAAAAGTTCTTACTGTTTCTATGCCAAGCGGAATTGCTATACAGCGCGATTAAACCCGAGTAACCCGCCAACTTTTGGCTTTCTGGCGGCGCTGCCAGAGATTGCTGTACAGTCCGCCTTTGGCGAGAAGCGCATTGTGTTTACCGCGCTCGGCAATACGCCCGCCGTCGATGACCAGTATCTGATCAGCCCGCTTGATAGTGGACAATCTATGCGCGATGATGATCAGCGTTTTATTACGGACAAGCTCATTGATGGCCTCCTGAATGTACTTCTCATTGTCGGGATCAACGCTGGCCGTCGCCTCATCCAACAGGACAACCGGCGCGTCCTTTAATATCGCGCGGGCGATGGAGATGCGCTGTTTCTCACCGCCGGATAGCGTCGATCCTCCCTCGCCGACTACTGTGCCGTAGCCGTCCGGCAAGGCTTCAATAAAATCGTGACACCGCGCCTTTTTCGCGGCGGCGATAATCTCCTCCCGCGTCGCGTCAGGCTTCCCAAATCGTATATTGTTCTCAATCGTGTCATGGAACAGATAAACCCGCTGAAACACCATGCTGACATAGCGCAACAGACTATCGCAGGTCATTTCCCGCACGTTGACCCCACCTATTTTTACCGCGCCCTGCTGTGCGTCCCAGAAGCGCACGATTAAATTGGCGATGGTCGTTTTTCCTGAGCCGGACGCGCCCACCAACGCCGTCATGCTGCGTTCTTTGGCAGTGAAGCTGATGTCTTTCAGCGTTTCCTTATCCTCATAGCTGAAAGAAACGTCCTCGAACGCGATATCAAAAGAGTTTAGCGGAATGTCTTTGCCGTCCGCGTCGATGATCGGTACCTCTTTGAGCTTTTCGTAACGGTCGAGACCCGCTTCCATGACGCGCATCATGGCCGCGCCTGTCGCCAGCCCCATGGCGGGCAGATAGATGCGAAAAATGAACAGCACGACCATCGCCACAACAGGCATACTCATTTCCCCGTTGAAGAACTGCCAGAACGAAAGGAACAGCACCGCCGCGATAGTCAGGGCATAGCAATGCAGATAGTTCGTAACAGGTTTTACCATACTGTGCTCAAAATCAATTGCGTGGCGGCATGCATCATCTATGGATGCGTCTATGCGTTTCGCCGCGCTCCCGGACATGCGCAATGCCTTGATGACGGAGATGCCCTCCGTATACTCCAGCACCGCGCCGGTGATTTTGGACTGCTGTTCCATCCTGATTTTTGCCTGCCGCTTTGACACTTTTTCCATTGCGTGAAACGCGGCAAACGAGAGGGCGCAACCGGCGGCGGACGCGACGGCCACACGCCAATCCACCCACACCAGGAACGCGCAGGCGATGACGATGGAAACAAGCCCGGAAATTACATCGTCGAGTTTCATCATGCCGTAGTCCTCCGCAAAACTGAGGTCGCCGGTGACGACGCTTGTCACATTGCCGATATTACCATCCGTGAAATAGCTCATCGAAAATCGCTTAAACAAATCACCGATTTTGATCCGTTCGCGGGCGGCGACGCGGCAAGCCGCATCACTCTGCATCCGCACGAAGCTGTAACGCAGTATCCACCGCGCGGCAAGAGACGCCAAAACCATGAGGAATGCCGTCCACGCGTAACCGGACGTGACTGTGCCGTCCATGATTTTCATAATGACCAGCAACGCGACGTAGACGGGAAAGTTCGCCAACATACCCTCCGCAAAGCTAATTGCGGCAGAAGCTTTCAGTTTCCAAGCGTCCTTGCCGGAAAAGCGCAGTAAGCGCGCGATGAAGTTAAACATGTTCCGCACCCCCTATATCCCAATCCATTGACTCCGTATGCGCCTCCCACAGTTTTTTGTACAGCGGGGAGCGCGTGAGCAGCTCGGCGTGTTTCCCCTGTTCCGCAAGCCGCCCGTTTTCCAACAGGACGATGTTGTCGGCATCCACGATGGCGGACAACCTGTGCGCCACGATGACGACGGTTTTTCCCGCGATGAGCTTGGATAGTGCCTCCTGTATTTTGTCCTCATTCTCAGGGTCGGCAAAGCTTGTCGCCTCGTCGAGGATGACCACCGGCGCGTCTTTGAGGATGGCGCGGGCGATGCATATCCGCTGTTTCTGCCCGCCGGACAGCTTGTCGCCGGAAGAGCCCACTACTGTGTTGTATCCATCAGCCATTTCCTGAATGAACTCGTGGCACTGCGCGAGCTTCGCCGTTTCGATCACGTCCTCATCTGTCGCGTCCGGCTTCGCGAAGCGTATGTTTTCAATGACAGAGGCGTTAAAGAGAAAATTGTCTTGAGACACATAGCTGATCCTGTCCATAAGCGCATCGGATTTGATTTCCCGTATATCCACGCCGCCGAGCTTCACCGCGCCCTCCCGCACGTCCCAGAAACGCATAATCAGTTTCGCGAGCGTACTTTTGCCCGCGCCGGACTCACCGATCAGCGCGGTGACGCTGTTCTCCGGCAGGGTCAGCGACAGGTTCTTGATGACGTCCGTATCCCCATAGGCGAACGTGACGTTGTCGAATACCACGTCATGGCGCTCCGGCGCGTCTTTCGTTCCCTCCGGCATGTCGGGAATTTCAAACATTCCCTCAATTTTTGAGGACTTATATTTCAACTGCGGAAACTGCGGGATAAAATTGATCAGCCGCATAGCGGGTACCCCGACACTCATTCCCAGCATCAGCGACAGTATAAACGTGGAAAGCGTCAGCGTACCGCCGAGGTACAGCCACACGCCCACCGGCAGCATGAGAAGCAGCGCGGCTGTGAGCAATATCGCGTAGCTCGTCATGTAGACGAAGCACGCCTTGTACCACGCGAGCGTTTTATCGCGGTAGCTCTTGGCCGCGTCGCTGTACTTTTTGAAAGAACGGCTCTGCTGCCCGAACACTTTGATAACCTCCATGCCGGAGATGTATTCGATGATCGTGCTTGTCATATGCTCGTTCGCGGCGTACCATGGCTTCATCCGTTTCATGCCATCCATCATCATTAAGAACACGGGAACCATGCCAATAATGATCGTCACAAAACCCGCCAGCCCCATGCGCCAGTCCGCGGCGAACATCACAATCAGTACAATCCCGGTTGTGAACAGATTGGCGAAGCCCTCCGGCATGGCGTGGGCGAGTATCAGTTCCATCTCCTCAATGTTTTCGACAAAGTTTTTCTTTGCCGCGCCCGTGCCGAATGCTTGAACGTCGCCCATCGATATTTTCAGCATTTTATCCGCCGCGCGGCGGCGCATTCCAGCGAGGGTGTAATATGCCAGCTTATGAGAGGCGTCAAGACCCGCGCCGTTCAACCAGTTTTTCAGCAACAGGCAAACAAGCACCGCCGCCGCCATGCCAAGCAACCAGAGCAGCGTGGGCGCGGTATCCGACAAAAAGCCGTTGAGCACAACGCTGACGATAAAGAATGGCGCGACCGAAAACAGCACCGATAATGTCAGCAGCGTAGCCGCTTTTTTGAATAAGTGTTTTTGGTCGCCCGCGTAGGACAATACACGCAAATATTCTTTCAAAATTTTTTTCCTTTCTTCAGGTAACCTAGACGGCCCAGACAGAATCTCCGTCCGGGAGGTAACAAGATTTTTATTTGGGCGTAACTTTCGCTGCGCTTGGATATTGCGGTATTGCGTCAAACCCGAACGCCGCAATTTTATCCGCGTTATACGCCACGAATACTTTGGCTTCGGAAATCGGGATAAAGATCGCATTGTCGTTGATGTTGGTCAATATCGTGCGATAGGTTTCGCGGATAACGTTCTCGTCTGCTGTGGAGTTAAGTGTCTTAATCAACCCGGACGGGTTCGACAGATTCGCAATTGCCTGCATAGAAACGGGATCTGCGCCGAGTTCCGGATTCATATTTGTCACACTGGTGATTGGGTCGTGGGCTAGTCCATACGTGTACGTGAGCGCAACGCCAAAATCCCCATAGAGATCCGCGTAATATGACATCAGATCGCCGCCCTTAGGGATGAGTTCAATACCGATCTCTTTCGCCTGCGCCGCTACGGTGAGCGCGAGGTCATCCGTGAGAGGATTTCCCGTCATATACACCATGCTGCCGGAGAGCTTTACGCCATCCTTTTCACGGATTCCGTCGCCGTCGGAGTCAAGCCATCCGGCGGCATCAAGCCCCGCTTTCGCCGCTTCAACATCATAAGCGCGCACATTCACATCGACATCGCAATAGGGGTAGGATTTGGGGAACAGCGAATCCGCTTTCGATTCGAGCCCGGAGAGCAGATTCGTACAAATTGTGTCCCTGTCAATGGCGCGGGCAAGCGCATCGCGCACGGCAAGGTCGTCAAATCCCACATGCGCTAGGTTGAACGCGATATAACGGGTTTTATCGGCGGCATCAGACGTAGTAGCGGCAAAGCCCGCAGTGGAGTTCATCTCGTTATAGCCGTCGTAAGTAAGATTGTTCGTTCCCGTAATCACGTCAATCTCCCCGGATTTCAGCGCAAGCAACTTGGCGTTGTTGTCAGGGATTACCTTGACGCGGAAGCTGTCAAGATCCGGCTGTTCTCCCCAGTAATACGGGTTGCGAACAAATGTGTACGTACTGCCGTCGCCGTCACCGGCGTACATATACGGACCTGTTCCGTGCGTAGCAGTCCTGAACGAATCGCTTGGCGTGTAATCATCGCCGAGCATAGAGGGGTTAACAATCGCAAGCGGAACAAGCATCGTCAAGTCTTTCAGGGTTCCATAGTACGGCTGTGTCAGGTGAAGCTCGACCGTGTAATCGTTCGGGCAGACAATTTCTTTGAACAGCGTGGAGAGCGTACCATAGGAGCCATTGTAGGTGCCGAGATTAACAGGCGCGGCCTCGAACGATTTTTTCACCGCCGCCGAAGTGAAGTCAGAGCCATCAGAGAACTTCACGCTTTGGCGCAATTTAAACGTGTAGATCGTACCGTCGTCGGACACATCCCACGATTCCGCGAGACCAGGAACAAACTCGCCGTCGTCGTAGTTTACGAGCGTTTCATAGAAATTCACCGACCAGTATAGCGCACCGTAGTTTGATTGCGTATCAGGAGATCCGATTGTGTAGAAGCCGGACTCAAAGTCCCAGCTTTCGCAGAAAGTCAGTTCGGTTACTGTCGGGATTTTCGACGAGGTGTCGACGGTTTTCCCGCAGGCGGCGATCGACAACATCAATACCGCCGCGAGCGCGAATGCAAAAAGTTTCTTTTTCATCTTGTTTCCTCCATAAAATTTCATTAAAGTTATATATAAATCCGCCTTATTGCGGTTTATATCTCCGATTCAAGGAGCAGCCGCGCGTATTCGTGGCGGAACCCTGCGTGTCCGTTCACAACGTCTGCGTCCTCAACAATCGCGCCGTCTTTCATGACAAGCACACGGTCGGCCACGCGCAAGGCCGCGTCCATATCGTGGGTGATGAAAAGGAATGCGTTCAGGCTTTCCTTTTTCAATTTCACGATAAGCGCGAGGACGCGCTCCCGTAATGGCGGGTCAAGCCCGCTGCTAATCTCGTCGAACACGACGAAGCCGGGTTCCGTAATCATACCACGGGCAAAACAAACGCGCTTTAACTGCCCGCCGGAAAGCTCGTGGGGCAAGCGGGTTAAAAGCTCTGGGGTCAGTGAAACCCGCTCGCAGATCTCTGATACACGTCTGCCGATTTCAGCGCGGGACAACCGCGTCAAATTCCGCAATGGTTCCGCGATTGATTGACCGACACGCACGCGCGGATCAAGGGCGGCGGACGCATTTTGCAGTATCATCTGCATATTGGCGCGAAGTTTACGCCGCGCTTCTCCGCGCAATTTTGCCGTACTTTGTCCATCGAATAGTATCTCTCCGCCGTCCGGTTTTTCAAGCAGGGAGATCAACCGCGCGAGTGTGCTCTTGCCGCTGCCGGATTCTCCTACAAGCGCGGTAGCGCGTCCATTTTCGAGCGTCAGGCTCAAGTTGTCAATCGCGGCGTAGTGCTTGGATACGCCTACCAGTTCAATCTTCACACGCAACACCTCCCATGTGTATCATCCCGCAGCCACAGTATTCCGCTTCCCGCGCGCGGTGTGTGATGAACAGTAACGCCACTCCGCGCGCCTTGAGCTTTAACAGCTCATCCAGAACAAGTCTGCTGTTTATAACGTCCAGCGCGGTTGTCGCTTCATCGGCGATAACCAATTCCGGCTCCAATATCAGCGCTATGGCGATGGCGATTCTTTGGAGCATTCCACCCGACAACATATGCGGATATGCCCGCGTAACGTCCTTCTGCAATCCGAGCGTGTGTAGCGCCTGTTCGCCCAATGCGCGGGCGGCGGCGCGGCTTATATCCCGATGCGCCATGACGGTTTCGGCTATCTGCGCCCCAATTTTCGCGCTTGGGTCAAAGGCTGTCATGGGATTTTGCGGAATCAACGCGATCTTGCTGCCCCGTATCGCCCGCATTTCGCGCTCCGGCAAGTTTAATAGGCTTTGTCCATTGAGCGCAATCTGCCCTGATACGCTGAACACGCGCTTATTCAACATGCCTAAGATTGCGTTCACGCACATGGTTTTGCCGCACCCCGAGTCTCCCACAAGCGCGAGCGATGCACCCGATTCCAGCACAAAGCTTACTTCCGGGGAAAGAACCGCGCCCGTCGCGGCTAAGGCTACACTGAGGTTCTGAACCGAAACAAACGCACTCATTGACCGGCTCCTTCCGGCGTTACGATGTCGCGCAACGCCTCGCCAAACAGGTTGAATCCAACCGCCGCAAGCAGAATACAAAATCCGGGATAGAGCAAAATTTCCGGGTGTGTGTGAAAATTTGCCTGCGCCTCATTCAATATAGCGCCCCATTCAGCCGTGCCCGCCGGAAACCCTAGCCCAAGAAACGCAAATCCGGAAACCATAATGATAACCGACGCTACGCTTGTGGACAGAAAAACCACGCACTGCGGCAAAATGTTGGGGATTATATGCCGGAAAATGATTCCGGTGCGGGAGCAGCCCGCAATTTGGGATGATATTATGTAATCTTTCCCTTTTTCCGCCAGTGCCCACGTCCGCACAAGCCTGGCAAACCACACCCACGCCGAAAAAAATACGGCGGCGACAATATTCACAATCCCCGTGCCAAGCGCGCCTACAAGGGAAATCGCTATGACGAGGGGAGGAAACGCCATAAAAATATCGCAGACAATAATAAACACGCGCTCTGCCGCACCACCGAGATAGGCCGCTGATGTTCCCAAAACCACGCCGCATAATCCGACTATTGCAAGGGATGGCATGGCAATAGTCATGGAACTTCTCGCGCCGTATAGCAACCGCGACAGTACGCATCGCCCAAGCCCGTCCGTACCTAGCGGAAAAGCACCTCCGGGCGGCAGATATTTTGCCAATATATCGATCTTGTCCGGCTCGTTCGGGGCGAGGGCAGGCGCGAACAGCGCGGCCATAAGAAACAGCACGATGAGTGAAAGCCCTGTTACCGCCTGCGGGTTTTTCAGCGTTTTTCTAAACACGAACCGACCCTCCCGCCATGCGAGGCGCGATCAGCGGATTCAAAATATCGGCAAACGTGTTTGCCGCAACAAATATCAGCGCAATAACAAATACGCAACCATTGATTGCGGGCAAGTCCCGCCCGATAATCGCGTCCACAAGATAGCTTCCCAACCCGCCTAAAGAGAAAATTTTCTCCAGCACGGCGCACCCCGCGAGCATATAGCCAAAAAGCTGGCAAAGCATTGTTACCATGGAGGGCAGAGCATTTTTCAAGACGTGCATCCATAAAACGCGCCGCTCCGAAAGCCCGCGCGCACGGGCAAACGCCACATAGTCCTTGTTCATTTCGGCAAGAATCGTCGCCCTGAATATTCGTATTGATGACGACGCGATGGGTATTGCCAGCGCGAGCGCGGGCAGGAACAGCGCCCGCAGTCCGCCTCCTGTTTCCACTACTTTAAACACGGGAAGCATGACCGCGAATACAAGAAGCAACAGAAATCCCAACCAAAAATTCGGCATCGACAGTCCGACAATGGTTATCCCTCGCGTGATGTGGTCGAATACGCCGTTTTTTCGCATTGCGCAAACGGCGGCAATCGGAATCGACAACGCCGCGACAAGCAGCAGGGACAACCCGGACAGCTTCAGCGTCAGCGGCAAATACGCCGCGATATCCGCCGTCACAGGTTTGCGCGATGTGAGCGAAATGCCAAAATCGCCCTTTAATACGCCGCGAAGCCAGCTCATATATTGAATGTGTATCGGCTTGTCCAAGCCCATTTGAACGCGGATTTCCGCAATTCTTTCGGGCGTCACGCTCAAAAAGTTTGTCCTTCGGGCATAAGCCTCCGCGGGATCAATCGGTGAAATCGCCGACAGAGCAAACGATAGTATTGACACGCCAAACAACACGATAAGCAACATTGCGGCGCGATTTTTTGCGCGCAACCCTCGTTTTTGGATTTTCATATGTCTCCCTAGATTTAGCAATTTTATTAGTTGTGACTAACATATATGCATAAATTTTGCGGCACCCGACCGCGTTTTTGATTATAACACACTTTCACAGGCATGTGTTATCTTATTCGGACATGTTTTATTTGTTTCGGACAGAAACTTTTCTGCAATCCGAGGGAGCCGCACCTGTAGCCGCTTTGAACGCCGCCGAGAACTGCGCGTGGCTGTCATAGCCTACCTTTGCCGCGATTTCCGCGACGGGTTCGTCAGTTTCCCTGAGCAACGCGGCGGCCGTTTGCATGCGGTAATCCCGCATATACGTCTGAATCGGCACGCCGAACACCGACTTAAAGCAGTTTTTCATTGCCGTCAGCGGAATATTGAAGCGCTCCGACAGTTCATCAAGCGTAAACTGCTTATCCAAACGCGCCGTCATATAATCGCGCATAGCTTTCACAGCGTTTACCCTTGTCTTGTAAAAATATGTTCGCCTGTTCTCCTCATCGGGGTGGATAACGCTCAAAAAGAGAAGCAGTTCGATCACTTTCAGCCTGATATAGCTTTCTTTCAGCGCGTCCGGCGCGTTGTAAAGCTCGGAGAGGATATGCGAAACCTCCTCTGCGCCGCGTATGAGAAAAAAAGGGCGTTCGCCCAATAGTCGCTCCTTTATGCCGTTAACATCGAGCCCGCTTATGCCAAGCATCCCGGAAATCTCCCGCAGCGTTTTCTCCGCGCGGGGAATGTCCGCGATAATTGTAATGCCATGATAGTGCGACAGCGGATACAACGCCGACCTTGCCGGCGTTGGCAGCGTGCTTACCGCCAGATCCCCCGCGCCGATATATCCGCACTCACCCTGTGAAAGCTCACACTCAAACCGCCCTTCGCGGCAATGGTTTATCACAAGCAAATTTGCGTCAGGCGACACAAAAAAGCCCCTGTTTTCAGCAATTCGCGACAGGTGCAGATCGCTGTAAATCAGCTGAACTCCCGGGAACACACCGTAAACGGACGCGATTCCGTTGCCCGTTTCGTTCTCAAGCTGGTACACCGCGCAGGAGCTGCTTTTGACCAAGAGTTTTGCGTCCGGACCGAGAAATTCCGCCACTTGAGCCTTATTCGCTCCGCTTGCTTCTGCGGACGGATTCTTTCTGGCGTCGTCGGGTTTTTCTGTAACGATCGGAATCCCCCAAGAACGTCCGAATCGGATAAGTCCGGGGATCCGACCATCCCGGCACAGTGTATGAACGCGGCGTTCCGACAGCTTCCACTTCTCCGCCGCCTCTCGAACCGACATATATTCCGTCATAAGAAACGATCCTCCAGATTTTTTCACGCATCAATTATATTCGGATATTCGTATAATGTCAATAGGGAAAACGAAAAAACAAAAACAGACAAATTGAAAAGCCTGTACTCAGAAGCGGAGATTTGGAACGTCGGTTCCATCGCGGGGTTCCGGTGTGTAAAATAAAACAGGAGCAAGGAAGCGCTTTGTCGCAAGCGCAAAAGCTCCGCCGCGTCAGTCAACCCTCTTGGCGATTTTATCAAACAATCCCATTCGTTTATCCCTCCAAATCGTGCACGAACAGCCCGCTCAAAAGCTTTGGCTCAAACCATGTGGATTTTGGGGGCATAATGTTTCCTGAATCCGCAATATCCATCAATTCCCGCGTGGTCGTCGCATACATCGCAAAAGCGATTTTCATGTCAGTGCGGCAACGGCGTTCCAACTCCTCCAAACCGCGGATACCGCCCACAAAGGCAATGCGTTTGTCGCGGCGCGGATCTTGAATCCCCAACAGCGGTGCAAGCACGTTTTTTTGCAGGATTTCAACATCCAAACGCGCCACGGGATCATCGGCGTCAAACAACCCGCGCCGCGCACGGCAACGATACCAAACGCCGTCCAAATACATGCCAAAGTAGTGCGTGTTTTCGGGATGATACGGTTCCCCCGTTTTGCCGACGATCTCCACAGCGAACAAATCCTGCAATTTTGCAAGAAAACTTTCTGTAGTCAATCCATTCAAATCGCGCACAACACGGTTGTAATCCATAATTTGCAATTGATTTTCGGGGAAAGCGACGGCAAGAAAGTAGTTATATGCGGCGTTCGGATCATACGCTTCGCCCGCCGCCCCGCGCTTGCGCATGCCCACGCGATAAGCGGACGCGCAACGATGATGGCCATCGGCGATATAAAGGCTGTCCGTCGCCGCGAAGCGGTTCTTCAGCGCGTCGATGTACGCCGCGTCGTCCACCACCCAAATTTGCTGCGCAACACCCGCGCTGTCCGTGAACGCACAAACGCTGGTATGCTCCGACTTCCACCGCTCCAGCAAATCCGCCGTACCCTGACTGTCGCGATACATCAAAAAGATAGGTCCTGTGTTCGCGTTGCAGGCCGTCACGTGACGTATGCGGTCGGTTTCTTTGTCGGGGTGCGTTAGTTCGTGCTTTTTGATGATATTGTTTTTGTAGTCGTCGATGGAGGCGCAACCGACCAATCCGGTTTGCGTGCGGCCACGCCACGTTTGCTGATAAATATAAAAGCAATTTTCGGCATCTTGCACAAAAATACCATCCGCACACATGCGCGACAAATTGGCGGCGGCGGTTTGATAGACCGCGTCCGCATACAAATCAATGCCTTCCGGCAAATCGATTTCAGCTTTGTCCACGTGCAAAAAAGAATACGGATTCCCTCGCACACGTTCGCGCGCTTCGGCGGAAGACATGGTGTCATAAGGCAAAGCAGCCACTGCCGCGGCATAGAGCGGTGCGGGACGAATTGCGCGGAAAGGTCGAAATACTGCCATAATAGCCTCCAAAATCAATCGTTCACAATCACAATGCCAAAGGAAGTTCAGTATAACAGATTTATTCACGTTTGTAAAGGTTTTTGTGCGCCAAAAGATAACGATTGGTGGAATGAAAAGCACGGTGGATCGTATCCTCGCAGATTCGTTTTTGAGCATTTTCATCATGACTATTTTTCCCAAATTGTGTAAATTTACTAAAATATTTTTTGTTTGTTTATTGATTTAGAAAAAATTTTCTATTTTTTTCTTGACAAAATCGAAATTTATCGCTATAATGTAATAGTTAGATCCACAAACAACTTGAAACGTTAGCACACGAAAGGGGTCTGATATATGTCACATCACGCGGGTGTCGGTTCATGCCTTTCCATTGACGCGCAACACACGCTGGACAACCTGAGTTACCAGATTTGGCAGCGCGAAAATGTGGAGGAAGACGTTTTTTCGCACGCGGGCGATGCCGCCGCAATGCGGTTGTTGCAAGAATTGCGAAAAACCGTTTTGAATGAAACGGAGCGGCAGGCACTGCGGCTGTGTTTGGAAAACCGCATCCCTTCAACGCTTGCTGCGGCGCAATTGGGTTTAAGCCCTTCGCAGGTGCTCCGCGCAAAACAACGCGCACTGCGCAAACTGAGGGATTCCATGATTCCCGTCCGGCAATTTTTTGTGCTGTTGCAAAAGGAGGTGTCGTTGCGTCAACTGATCTGACGTTATTTGGGGGAAGGCAAGTCATTGAACGAAAGGAGAAATGTATGGTTTAGCCGTGTCTATATCATACAAAAAAACCGCATGGAGGAGAAGATCATTCAGTTTTTGGGGGAAACTGCACCAACCACAGACGACTCTCTCGCGGCTCTTGGCGTGACTTACCAAGAGGAAGTCAAAACGCTTGACGCCATTATGGATGCCTGCAAGAGACGTTTGCAACGGGCACAGCATCTGCAAGATCACACGGAAATCTATCGGCTCCAGCGTTTGCTGCGTTTGCATGGGGAGCAACGCGACGATTTGCTGGATATCGCGTACAATCTCATTCACTACTATCAAGAAAATGTTCCGCCGGCTCGCACAGTTTAACGGAAATATAATACTTTTTCAAACATAGCGTTCCATTGTTTCACACATCTCTACTATCTCATCAAAACCATAAAAAAACAAGAGGTATTTTGCGGCGTCGCCGTGAATGCGTCTTGTTTTTCATTCAGGAAGGAGTTTTTTTATAATATGAGAACAATCCAAGTGACTTTGGCGGACGACGAGAGCGTGCAGCTCGACCCCGAACGCGTTTATATGGGCGAACACTGTGCGGCGCGGCTGGCGATCACGTTGCCGGCAAGATTGTGCGCGGGCTTTGATTACTATAGCTTGTGCTTTGAGCTGATGGGGTGCGGCAACGCGATCCCCACAGGGAACATCTATCCATTGGGGAATGCGGACGAAAATCCCATGGCGTATTTGGATGGAAACGTCATTTTTTGCACGTTGCCCGAACAACTGACCGCCTGCAGTTATTTGCGTTGCCAAGTGGATGCCTGCAAACAGGAAGACGGCACGTGCACCGTGCGCGAAAAATCCGCGCCGTTCATGTTGATTTTCGAGCATTCCGTCACGGGCGAGGCGGCGCCGTTTTTCAGTTTTGCTTTGGGGCAGTTGCCCTCTTTGCAGGCGCAGTTGGATAAGATGCGCGAAACACTGCAAATTGATGTGCTCAACTGGGATCAAATTACGGGCAGACCCGCGTTCACGCCAAGCGAAGACAGCATTACAGCCGGAAAACCGCTCTTTCTTGTGGAACCCGGCGCGAACGATCAAAGCGCGCAAGCGGCGACCACGCAATTTGTCGCGCAAAAAACCGCGCAAACACTCCAGCTAGCACAGCAAACCGCGCAGAACACCGCCCACAGCGTAGCGTCCGCACTCATGCAGAGCCTAGAAGACGACGTGGACATCATCACGCGCGGCATGTCCGCAACCAATCATACAATCGAAACCAACGGCGGGAGCGTCGATGTTTTTGCGGGCGGACACAATCGAATCGAAATTGCCGACGGTGTGGAAAACGCGCAAATCGTCATCCGCGACGACATAGACGAAACAAACAATTTCGCGGCGGCTTTCTCTTTCAGTGTGCGCATGGAATCGGAAACCGAAACACAAGTGGAGATCGTGAGCGCGGCGGAAAATGTCATTTACTTCCAGACAGGTTTTTCGTTCGCGCCGAAGCAGATGCACGAAGTGCATGTCATGGACAGCATGGCGGCAACTGCCGTCTGGTCGTTAGAATAGGAGGTTCGCATGCACACACGCCGCAGTTTGCTCACACAGCCAAAAAAGAAATTGGAGCTTTACGACCCCGCGTGCGGGCTTTCGCCCTATGGAACGGGCGACTGGTGTAACCATTCGGATGCCGCGCAATTCAACGAGACGGGCTTCAATTTTGAGGAAAAAAACGGAGCCCTCGCCTATCATGTCCGCTATCTCGGCGCGGAAGTCCGCAAAACGCCGTATTTTTTGCCGGCGACGCTGTTCGCGCATGCCGCGCTGGAAATTGATCTTTTTATACTTATTTCAGGCTTCTCATCTGCAACCGACTCTTACGCAAACGCGCCGATCGGCTTCTTTCTTGCCGGTCAGCATACAACCGCTTATTGCGGAATCGGCAATAGACGCCAAGGCGCATATTGGGTGAATGGAAACGGAAGCACTCCCGCTTACGCATTTCTGTCGTCGCTGAACAACGCGCGTCACACATACCGTTTGGAACGTCATGGCGAACAGGCCGCGTTTTACATTGACGGCATCGTCAAAAATGAGTGGACCGCATTGACGCCAAACAGTTCCATCGCAAGCGTCAACGGGCGGATCACCGACGAAATACCATTGAGCAGCGGCATTCTCTTCAGCGCGGACGCAAGTGAAACGATTGACGTCTGGATTTACAGCATGCGGTACGAACAATTGTGACTCTGGACACTATGAAAGGAAAGGAAAAATCTATGCCGGAAAAAACGGCGCTCGGTCTCACAAAACACGCAAAAGCTCTAATCGGTAGTCCTTATATGTGGGGAACATACGGCAAACTCGTCACACAGGATTTGATCGATCGCAAAAAAGCGCAATACCCCACGCATTATTCCGCGCAATATTGCGAAACGCTCAAACATTTCATCGGCAAAAGCCGCGCCGTGGATTGCGTTGGATTGATCAAAAGCTACATGATGATGGATACGCCCGAAACAACGCCCGTCTACAATGCGCAATACGACAAAAATGTGTCCGGCTTGAAAGCGGCTTGCGATCCCGTTGGGCGGATTGATACACTGCCGAACGAAGCGGGCGTGCTCCTGTTCATGGGTTCGCAGCACGCGGGTATTTCTCTTGGCGACGGTCGCGCGATTGAGGCAAAGGGCGGAAGCACTGTTCTCATCTCAAAAATCGAAGGCCGCGGATGGGATTGCTGGGGCAAACTCACGTGGATTCGGTACGGTACGGTCAAATCCGAAAGCCATACCGAAACAAAATCCGGAACGAAAGAAGCTGGAACGAAAGAAGGTCTTTTTGTGGCGGAGCAATCATTCAAAAACAACACGGGCAAGGTGTTGACGGTTTATGCCGACACCTCCATGAAAGTTCCCGTGGGGAGTATCCCCTCAGGCAACAGCTGCAACTCGCTCGGCATCGTGCTGGGCAAAACCCTACTCAAATACCGCATCACAGGAACACAGGAATACAAGGTCGGCTTTGTGCAAGCCAGTTAAAAAGAGAGGAGAAACAACATGAAAAACATCACAATCCCCGCGCTCTATCAAATGATTGTCAGCATTGCCGCGCTGCTTGCCTTTTTGGCGGCGGGTCTTCTCGCACTCTGGCGGAAGCGGCGCAAAAAAAACGGCGCGACTTCCGCCGAACTCGCGCGAATTCAAAACGCCGAAAATGTGCTGCGCTCGTTGCTCAACTGCTCCATGTTCGGTATTTTGACCAACGCGGAACGCAAATACGGCGGCGGCACGGGGGAACTCAAAAAATCCGTCGCACTCACCGAATTGCTGCAGCTTTTGCCCGATGAAATCGAAAGCACCTTCGACGCCGACACATTAAGCGCACTCATTGAGCAGGCATTGCAAAGCGCAAAAGAGGCATGGCAAGCGAATCCGGAACTGGTAAAAAGCAACTCGGAAGAGAAGCTGTAACGTTTCAACGGAAAGAGGCTGTGGGGAATCCGGATTTTCCACAGTCTCTGGTTGAATATGTGACATAAATTCTCTTTTTGAACTTGCGCTAAAAAAGATTTGGTTAACTATTGACAAACCGCGAATCTTTTGATACAATATCTATGCTCGCGAGAGTGGCGGAATCGGCAGACGCGCACGTTTGAGGGGCGTGTAGGTTTCCTGTACGGGTTCAAGTCCCGTCTCTCGCACCAAACACACAAAATCCGAATCAGTTTCCAATCTTTGCGATTGGAGAAAGGTTCGGGTTTTGTTTTTATTTTTGAGCAAAGAAAGGACGGCGTAAAATAGACATCCTCGAAAACCAAACGCGAGCTTCAAAAATACAAATGATTGCTTGCGTTGTTTTTATTGACGACAACTTGTGTTTTCAAGGTATGTTTTTTTTCGAGTGATATCGACGCTGTTTTTTAGGACGTTCAATCGGGCATTTTGTTACGCGGCAAGCTCAACGCGTTTAAATTTCCTGTAAATTTCCCGCCCGGAACGCGAAAAATAACTTGCAATTTGCGGGAAACTGTTGTATAATTTGAAAGAACATTTGTGCTATAAAGGAGATACGCATGGCGGGAGATAAGCAGAAGGCACTTGACACGGCATTGGCCGCGATCGAAAAAGCATACGGCAAGGGCGCGGTTATGCGCTTGGGTCAAAACACGAGCATGCAGGTTGCGGCGATATCAACGGGTTCGATTGCCCTTGATGCCGCCACGGGTATCGGCGGTTTGCCGCGCGGACGCATTGTGGAGATTTACGGTCCGGAATCCTCGGGCAAAACGACACTTGCGCTCCATGCGGTTGCGCAGGCGCAGTTGGCGGGGGGCGAAGCGGCGTTTATTGATGCCGAACATGCGCTTGATCCCGTTTATGCCCGCAATTTGGGCGTGGATATCGACGCTCTGCTTGTCGCCCAGCCGGATAACGGCGAGCAGGCGTTGGAAATCGCCGAGGCATTGGTGCGTTCAAACGCGTTGGATATTGTGGTGGTGGATTCCGTCGCCGCGCTTGTGCCGCGTGCCGAAATTGAGGGCGAGATGGGCGACGGACATGTGGGCTTGCACGCGCGTCTTATGTCGCAGGCTTTGCGCAAGTTGGCGGGCGCGATCGCGAAATCCAACGCAACACTGATTTTCATCAACCAGCTGCGCGAAAAAATCGGCGTGATGTACGGTAGCCCCGAGGTGACGACAGGTGGACGGGCGTTGAAATTTTATGCTTCCGTGCGCATGGACGTGCGTAAGGTGGAACAAATCAAGGGTTCGGGCGGGGAATTCATCGGTTCGCGCACACGCGTGAAGGTGGTCAAAAACAAGGTTGCGCCGCCGTTCAAAGAGGCGGAATTCGATATTTTGTATGGTCACGGCATCTCGCGCGACGGCGAAATTTTGGATATCGCGGTCAAACTCAATATTGTGCAAAAAAGCGGCGCATGGTTTTCCTACGGCGAAACGCGTTTGGGGCAGGGACGTGACAACGCCCGCGCCACGCTCATTGCAAACCCCGATATGCTTGCTGAAATCGAGACCAAAATGCGCACGGATATGGGCGCGGTCCAGACGGCGTCTTTCGGCGGGAAAGCTAAAAAAGGCAAAGCCTCGGCGGAGGTCAAATCCGCCCCTCCTGTGTCGTCGGCGACGGATGATATTATTGTGGACGACGATGAAGAAATTTGAAAATTGGTGACAAGATGAACGAAGAAAACAGCGATTATCAATGGGCGATGGATCGTGCGTTACGCATTTTAGAAAGACGCGATCACGCCGTCGAAGAGTTACGGCAAAAACTTGTGCATCCGCTGAACAAGCATTATCAAGTGGTTGCGGAGGATGTGGCGCAAGCAGTGATTGAACATTTGATCGCAATAGATTATCTGAACGACGATCGCTATGTGGAGCGGTTCGGGGATTTTCTTGCCCGCAAAAAATCATTGAGCCTGGTCGGACTGCGGCATGAATTGCGCCTGCGCGGCGTGGATAACGAAACAATCGAAAAAAATCTGCCCAGAATTGACGAGCGTGCGCAAGCGTTGCGCCTCCTGCGCCGCAACTACGCGAACAAATTGAACAACGAAAAAGGGGTGCGCGCGGCGTGGCGATCGCTTTCGCGGCGCGGCTATCCGAGCGATGTGATACGCGATGTGATACAACAGTGTTGCGAAGAAGCGGAATAAAAGACTGGCAGATAAAGCCAAAAGGACGAAATACATAAAGGACAAAGAATCAAAAATGTTAGAATAGGGGTGATGGAGTGCCGCTCAAAATTGGAATGATCTCGCTTGGGTGCCCCAAAAATCAAGTGAACGCGGAGCGCATGTTGGCTTTGATCACAAACGCGGGCATGGAAATTGCGGACGATCTGGATGGCGCGGATGCCGTGATCGTGAACACGTGCGGTTTTATTGATGATGCCAAACGCGAGGCGATCGAAAGCATTTTGGAAGTGGTTGAACTGAAAAAACAGGGGCTGGTCGGCGCGGTGATTGCCGCAGGCTGCCTTGCGGAACGCTATCGCGGCGAGATGATGGAGGAAATCCCTGAACTGGATGCCGTGCTGGGGCTTGGCGCAAACGAGGCGATTGTGGACCACATCAAAACGGTTTGTGCGGGCGATCGCGCGGTGGCATTCCCCGATTTGGGCTGTTTGCCGCTCTCAGGCGAACGGTTGCGCACGACTCCCGCACATTGGGCATACCTGCAAATTGCGGATGGCTGTTCCAACCACTGTACTTATTGTAAAATCCCGTCCATCCGCGGCAGATACCGCAGCCGCCCCATGGATGATATCATCACGGAAGCCAAGCAGCTCGCCGCAGACGGCGTGAAAGAGTTGATCCTGATCGCACAGGATACGACGCGTTACGGCGGCGATCTTCCCGAAAAAACAACGTTGGCGGAACTCCTCAGACACTTGTGCGGAATTGACGGCATTCTCTGGATACGCTTGCTTTACGCCTATCCCGATGCCGTGACGGACGAACTGATTGACGTGATTGCCGCACAACCCAAAATCGTCAAATACATTGATCTGCCGCTCCAGCATGCCGACGACGCGATACTTTCCGCCATGGGAAGACGCGGCACACAGGCGGAGTTGCGCACACTGATTGCCAAGTTGCGCGAAAGAGTGCGGGGGATCGCCATCCGTACAACTTTTATCACAGGATTCCCAGGCGAAGACGAGGAATCGTTTGCACAATTGGCGGCGTTTGTGCGCGACATGCGGTTTGAAAAACTGGGTGTTTTCGCGTTTTCGCCGCAGGACGGCACACCCGCATATGCGCTTGAACCGCAAGTTCCTGCGCAGACAGCCGCCGCACGCGCCGAAAATTTGATGCAACTGCAAAACCGCATTGTTTTGGAACAAACTCGCGCGCGTATTGGGCAAACGTTTGCCGTTGTGGTGGAGAACTACGACAATTACACCGATTCCTACCAAGGGCGGTGCATGTTCGACGCGCCTGATATCGACAACGTTATTTATTTGACGAGCGCCGCGCCGTTGGATGACGGTGATTTTGTGAATGCCGTGGTGTTAGGGGAACGCGACGGCGATTTGCTGGGGCGCGTTTGCGAATGATGTGGACAATCTGAAAATTTGTCGTTTTCTCGCAAGTTTGTATTGACACGCCCGCAAAATTGTGTTATACTACGTATAGCGACTCGCGGTTGAGTTGAACCGCCTTTCGCCTCATGGTTGCTTTCTCATTTTGCTTCATACAAACCCTTCAACCCACAAGATCGGCGCAATGCGCTGGTCTTGTGGGTTTTCTGACTTGTTTTTTGAATGGATCCCATTATCATTATCCCTTGCCGTTCACTCTCTCAGCCCATTTCTGCGAATAAACTCCGCGTCGTTTTGATCGACACGCCCGTCGCGGTTTGCGTCCATGGCGTCGGCGGCTTGCGGCGGCATCTGCAATGCGCCCACATGATACTGATTCCACAGTAGCAAATCCGTGCCGTTGCATCGCCCATCGGCATTGATGTCGCCGGCGACGACAACCGTGTAGGGTACACGCAGGGATGCGTTGTTTTGAAAGATGATTGTATCGCCCGTGGCGACGAACGGCTCTGCGTTTTGCACTTCGATTGGCTTTTCCGTAGTCAGCAAGGCGGCAATGTCGCCGTCGGTATCGGTGCGGGCGGGTAGATTCAAAACACGCTTTTGCGCATGATCAATGACGACCGCTTCATCTGTTGCAGTCACGGGCATGTCCGGCAAAACGGCGGCGATTGCGTTTTTGACATTGAGCATCGGATAAGTTTCAAGGATGGTCGCGCTGTAGTTTTTAACAATCTTCGGCGAAACGGCATCACTCTTGAGTATTTGTCCAATTTCCTCGCTTGTGACGGCGGGATTGACGGCGGCCATCAACGCGGCGGTCGCGCAGACCATCGGCGCGGCAAAAGATGTGCCCGAACCCAACGCGTAGCGGCTTTGACCTGAAACAACAGGCTGTGCAATCAAGCAGTTTGCCCCCGGAGCATAAATCGACACCTGTGATCCGTACGCCGAAAACGACGTTTGCCCATAACCCGAACCGCTTTTTTCCGCCGCGCCAACGATCAGTATGCGATCCAAAATCCGCCGCGCCATTTCGGGCGATTGACCTTGATTGTCGAGTTTGACGCACGCAAACAATCCATTGTGGATGGCATCTTGCCGCAAATTGCCTGCGGATTGCACAACGACAAACTTTGTATAGTCCGAGAGGATAATCTGCGACATGTTGGCGGCGACATAGCGGGCATGCGCGTCAATTTCCTCTTGATTGAGCGGAACAAATGAATCGGCTTTATTGGGCATGATACCAAGCGAATAGTTGACGGCACGCGCACCGCTCATCACGGTGGAAATCAAAGCGTCAAACAGCACACTCATGCTCACAACCCCTTCGGACTTGCCCTCTATTTTGGCAAGGCGGGTAACGGCACTGAAATAATCAAAGGCAGTCACTTTCGCTTTCCAGGCAATGCCGGCAAAACCCGTTTGATTTTCGGCTTTTGCCGCCATCACGCTGGCGACCGCCGTGCCGTGAGCATCGGGCTTTGCGGTGTAAGTGTATTTGTTCGCGTGACCAAAATTGTCATAATTCGGCACATTGATGCTCGTCAGCGTTTGCACAACCGCGTCATTCAATTCAACGTGCGAGGTATCCACACCTTGATCGACCATCCCTATCATGGCGAGCGTCGTCAAATTTTTTGTATAATCCCAAGCCCCCGCGGCGTCTATGGCTTCCACGCTCCATTTTGTAGTGGCTGTGCCGGCAGTCGTTCCGCTACCCGTCCAAGGATCGTTGGGCATATATTGGGGATAAACCGTCACAACCAAGTCGGGCATGGCGTTGGCGACACCTTGCATAGCGCACAGACGTTCGGAGAGTTCCGTGAGTGCGGCATAATCCGCAACGGGTACACGCAGGACGATCTTTCCAACGGCATCGGCGCGTCCGATGATTTCGCCCTTCGCGGCGGCGATCACGGCATCACGCTGTTGCCGCGTACTGTCGCGCGTAAAAAGTAGTATCAGCACGTCGTCGGCGTATTTGATCCCCGTTTCGCGGTCATTTGCGATATGGGACGGATCAAGCACATAGCTGACGATATCGTCCGCAGAGTATGTTTCATCGGGCGGAGCGATGTGGAATGCATCCTCCGCGGGAACATATTCCTTTGCGGGCGTATATTTCATAGGCTGTGCGGCGGGTGCCGGCGCGAAAGCGGCGTTCCGTGTTGGCGATTGCGGCAAAACGCTCAGCAAGATGGCAAAGAGCGCAATCCACACACCCTTTGCGAGATGTTTTTTTCTGCAATTTTTCACCATGCAAACACCCCCGTGCATCAATCCACTTGCGGATAAACTTGCGGATAAAATATAAATCAACCTGTAAACGACAGCGCGAAGCGGGAAAAGTCTTTTTGCTACTTTTTCTACAGAAAAAGTAGGCATCCCCATAACACACTAACACATATAAAACTTTTTGTCAAGTGGATGAAATTGCGCGCGCCCCTGCCAGTACACCACTTGCCCATGCCCAATGGAGCGAAAAGCCGCCACACCCGCCGTCTACATCCAGCACTTCGCCGCAGGCAAAAAGCCCTTGACGCAGTTTTGATTGCATCGTCAACGGATCAAACATCGAAACATCCGCGCCTCCCGCAGTGCTTTGCGCGTCTTTGAACCCGCGCGTTCCGGTGATCGGTATACGAAAAGATTTGGCGGAATCAACAAAATTCGGTATCTTTTTGACGATCGCCGCCGCTTGCGCATGCAAATCCTGATTGCATTGGCGCAAGATCGTCTCCGCCAATCGTTTGGGGAGCAATCCGCCCAACAACACAGACGCGGTCAATTCAGGGCAGGCGTTTGCCGACGCGCACAAAAAAGCAATCGCTTGCGCATGTGCAATATTGGGCAAACAATCCAAAAAAAGGATACACGGCATGGCGGCACTACGGCTCAATTCCATTGCGGCAATGCCCGAAACGCCGTCTTTCGCAAACAAAACCTCACCTGCGCTTGCCGCCAAAATCGTTCCCCCGCCTGTTTTCAAAACCGCGCCGCAACGCACACGCTGCCCCGCAAGCGCCGGCAAAGCGGTGCAATCGGACAGCAACCCCGCCAATGCAGGGCGCGGCGTGATAATCTTGTGCCCCAGCGATTTTAGCAACGCAAATCCTGAACCATCCGAACCATGCGCGGGCGCGGCACAACCGCCCGTTGCGATAACCACCCGTTCGCCGCGTATGTTTTGGTTGATCAGATAACCGCCGTTCTGCTTTTCAATGGACTGAACGGCGCAGTCACATCGCGTTTCAACGCCCGCCCGCGCAACGCCGAAACGCAAGGCATCCAAAACGGTGCTTGCGCTGTTGCTGTTGGGATAAAACCGCCCTTCGCCATCGGCATAGATCGCCGCGCCGAGCGACGCGAAAAACGATTCGCACGCCTGCGCACCGAACATCCGCAGGGCGGGGAGAACAAAACGCTTGTTGTGGTATGGGTGATCAAGGACATTTTGATTGCTCAAATTGCAACGTCCGTTCCCCGTTGCAAGAATTTTTTTGCCGACACGAGGCAAACGTTCCAGCAATAGGATATCGCCGGACCTGCGCCCTGCGGCAATGGCCGCCGCAAGCCCCGAAGCACCGGCGCCGATGATAACCATTTTATATGTTTTCATTGTTTTTTAAATAGCCCGCGTATCCCGCGCGCTGCGCCGGCGAGAAAGGTGCCGACGGCGCGGAGTTGTTTTTCGTCGTTGAAGAGCGAAACGATCGCCTCCGTCATTTTGAGATCCATCATGCCGGACGACCAAAAAGCGATGGTGCGTATGGGCATTTCAGTCACCATTTCAACAATCTGATCCATTTCGCCCAAATCGCTCATGATTTTTTTGACAATCGGCATCGCTTTCGGCAATATCCAAAGGATAAGACGCCCCAAGGCGCTGTCGGCGGATTCTTCCAGTGTGCTATCCAAATTTTTGCGTTGCGGCGTATCGTTTTTCGCCTTTGGGATTGGAAATCCAAGCACTTGCGCAAACTCCGCATCGGGTATGGCGTGCACATTGGCGTTGCTGTAATTAGGCAAATCGCTTTGATAGAGCTGCGGAACAACGGTATCGTTAACCAACTCAAGTTCGGTTTGCAAGCGGATATCCGCGCTGGAAGCGGCAATCATGACCAGATATGTGCCGTTTTCGCAGTACCAATCTTTCAACCCTGTGTGATAATACGCGAAGGCGCGGGGATTGAGTGTGAACGTGACGCGTTCCGATTGTCCCGCCTTCAAAAACACTTTCGCGAAGCCTTTCAGCTCCTTTGCGGCACGGAAAACCGCCGTGTTCGGTTTGCCGACATAGCATTGCACAATTTCGGCGGCATCAAAATTGCCTGTGTTGGTGATGGTCACGCTTGCCGTGATGGTATCGGTCGGCGCGATGATATCATCGGAAAGGACCAAATCATCATAGGCAAACGTCGTGTAAGTCAAGCCATGCCCAAAGGGGAAGAGTACGGGTTTTGCGGCGGTTTCGTAGTAGCGGTATCCCACAAAAATGCTTTCGCGGTATTCCACCGTGAGCGGCGCACCGGGGAAGTTACCATAGCACGGAGTATCTTGCAGTGCGAGCGGGAATGTTTCGGCGAGTTTGGCGCAGGGGCTGTAGTCGCCGCAGAGCAGATCGAGTTGGGCGTCGCCGATCGCTTCACCCGCAAGGTAGCTTTCCAAAATGGCGTTGACATCCTCTACCCAAGGCATGCGCACGGGCGAACCATTGTGCAAAACAACCGTGACATTGGGATTAACAGCGCAAATTTCTTTGATTGCAAGGTTTTGGCAGGGAGGCAAATCCAAATGCCGACGATCCGCCCCCTCGGTTTCCATTGAATCAGGCAACCCCGCAAATATGACGACCGTATCGCTGTTTGCGGCAAGCTCCACGGCGCGGCGCAGCATCACAGGGTTGTATTCATAGTCTTTCGCGCCGAACCCCTCGGTGTATTCCACGGCAAGACCGCGCGTTTTTGCGGCTTCCAACGCGGAAACCACACGCCATGGGTTGGTATGCGAACTGCCGCCGCCCTGATAGCGCGGCGTTTTCGCGAACCCACCGATAAAAGCAATGCGCTGTTCGGCTTTGAGCGGCAATGCGCCGCTGTTTTT
This sequence comes from Oscillospiraceae bacterium, assembly GCA_031282735.1. GTDB lineage: Bacteria > Bacillota > Clostridia > Oscillospirales > Acutalibacteraceae > WRMQ01. The sequence continues at coordinate 45,100 of JAITDE010000084.1, forward strand.
GAGCAAAACCATACTTTGGCGCGCAAATACGCGCGATTTTTCGTGATCCGCTTCCCAATCCGTTGCGGGCGCGGGAATTGCCTCCTGCGCCGCTACGGCGCGGAGCGCAAGATAAATCACGCGTTCGCAGGCTGTTGTGAGAGCCTCTTCGGTCAACTCACCGCTTTCGAGTGCGGCGCGGAGTTTGGACTGATGGAACGCATGGCTGGCCGGCATTTCGAGGTCAAGCCCTGCCGCAACGCCGGCCGCGCGGTTGCTCACCGCGCCCCAATCCGACACAACCGCGCCTTGAAAACCCCATTCGCGCCGCAAAATATCGGTAAGAAGCCGTTTGTTTTCGGAGCAATAGATCCCCTCGAACAAACGGTTGTAGGCGCACATCACCGTCCACGGGTCGGCACGCCGCACGGTTTGCTCAAACGCGGGAAGATAAATTTCACGCAGAGCGCGTTCGTCGACAACAGAGCGCACCGTCATACGGCGTTTTTCCTGATTGTTGGCGGCGAAGTGCTTGATGCTCACGCCGACGCCGCGTGACTGCAAACCCTGCGTGTAGGACACGGCGAGTTCCCCCGCCAAATAGGGATCTTCGGAAAAATACTCAAAGTTGCGCCCGCAGAGCGGGGAACGTTTGATGTTAACGGCAGGACCTAGGAGCATCGCGAGGTTTTCGCTGCGGCATTCTCCGCCGAGCGTTTCGCCCAACGCTTGCAACAGCGCGCGGTCAAACGAAGCGGCGGTGCCGGCGGCTGTGGGGAACGCAACGGCGCGTTCGCTTCCGCCCAGACCCATCGCGTTTTCGCCGCTGCTTTGTTTGCGCAACCCGTGCGGCCCATCGCTCATCATTACGCCGGGTATGCCAAGGCGTTCCACGGGTCGCGTGTGCCAGTAGTCAAATCCGCTGATGAGTCGCAGTTTTTCGTCCTGCGTGAGTTGCTTTGCCAATATTTTGCTTGTTTCTTTTAGCATAGCAAAAGTCCCTCATTGCTTATTATTGTTTATTATTGTTTATCGTTATATGAACGCTATATAGTCTTTCAAGTAAGGATCTGCGTAATGCGCAAAATCATCGGCAAAGAAAAAAGCACTGCCGACAACGAACAACATGACGATAATGCCGATCACCACGCTTATGAGTGCAATCACAATGCCGGCGATGGCCAGACCACGCCCGCCCTCGTTCTTTTTTTTGGCGTCGCTCAGTCCAATGATGCAAAGAATCAAACCTGCGAACGGAACAATTGGAACGATGGTGAAGATGAGACCCAGCAGACAAAAAAGATTTGTGCCGATCTTGCCCTGCGCGGGTTGCCGATAGGGTTGCTGATCGTTTTGTTGGTATGTTTGCTGATAGTACGGCTGATCATTTCGCGGCGGAGACTGCATCGCAAACCCGCAATAGGGGCAGGATAGCGCGTTTTCGGCGACTTGATTGCCACAGTTGGAACAAAACATGGCGTAACCTCTTTTCGTTGTTTTCGTTATGAGTTGGCATCCGGCAAAAAGACCGCGTTGTCTTTGATTGTTTTGAGCACAAGATGGGTTTTGGTCGCCGAAACACCCTGCACGGATTTGATGGAGCGGTGGATGGTTTCGAGCGCTTCGGGCGAACTTGTGACGATTTGAAGCATAAAATCAAAATCGCCTGTGAGGTAGTGAAACGCCACAACATTGGGGATATCGAGCACCCGCTCCACGAACGCGTCATAATGTTTCGGATGTTCCAGGCACACTTCCATCCAAGCGGTCAACCCGTTGCCGAGTTTTTTTTGGTTGAGCGCAATGGTGTATTGCTCAATCACGCCGTTTTCCTCCAACTTGCGGATGCGCTCAATCACGGCGGAAACGGAGAGACTGACATCCGCGCAAATGGCGGAGGCTCGCTGCCTTGCGTTTTGCGCAAGCGCATTTAGGATTTTGATATCAACGGCGTCCATGTTCAAAAAACCATCCCTTTTCTGTCAATTTTATGTGTTTGTTATGCTTTTTCCCGCGTTCGCGCGCTAGGATTGACAATAATCGTCTCGTAATGGTGATAAATCACTTTGCCGGGTAAAGCGCCGTTTGGCTTTTTGATGCACTTGACGGGCGTAAAATCCACCGGAACATGACTGGACGCTTGCGCCTTGCTGTGCCAAGCGGCAAGCGCGGCCGCCTCCTCAACGCTCTTTTTGGGCGGCGGCTGATTGCTCGTCAGCAAAATCACATGCGAACCCGCGTAACCCTGCGCGTGTAGCCAAAGGTCGTTGCCGTGGGCTTGGCGGAAAGTCAGCGCGTCGTTTTGCGTGTTGCTGCGCCCCACCAAAACGCGCAAACCATCGGATGTTTCGTACTCCAAAGGCGGCAAAGCGGCGGGTTTTTTGTTTTTGACCTGCTTGCGTTTGCAAATGCCTTGCTGTTCCAACTCCGCGCGGAGATGTTCGAGTTCCAACGCCGAATTGCTACGGGACAAAAAATCGGCGGCGCTTTGCAGATATTCGAGTTCGTTTTCGCCCGTGGCGATCAAATCCACCAGCATGCGCGCGGCGGTTTTGGCGCGTTGATACTCCTTATAGTATTGCTGTGCGTTCGCGGACGGCGATTTTGAGGGATTGACGGGGATTGTTACACAGTGACCGCCGTCATAATAATTTTCCAAGCGGTATACACTTGCGCCTTTTGCGGCGGGATCGGCTTCCAACTGGGCGCGGTTGGCGAGAATCAATTCGGCAAACACGCGTAGCTGCTCACGATCTTGACTGGCGAGCAATTCGGCACGCTGTGCCTCCAGTTTGCGCACGGTGCGGGCGATGCGGGTTTGCAGGAGCTTTTGCAACTCCTGGCTGCGCTGATTCGCGCGTACCGCGCGGTCGTTTTCGGTGTAGTAGGCATCCAGCAGTGATGAATAATCCGCACAAAATTCCTGTGTGTGCGCACCGAGCAGATGTGTCAGCGGCATGCAGGAAAAATACGCGGGCAGACGCTCTTGACTGCGCAGTAAAACGGGCGTTCCGCCCTGTTCCAACAACGCCTTTGCCTGTTCCAGCTGTTGCAGGAGCAAATCACGCTGGAGCGCGTTCAAATCCGCGATCTTCGGGTCGTTTGCCGCAACACGGTATGATACCTCACGGCAAAGCAACGGTGAAAATCCATCCAAACATTTGAGGAGCGCGTCGCTCAGCGTCAGCGGCGCAAACGCCTCCAACGCGGTCAGGCAGCTTGCCGCGGATTGCGTATACAGCGAATGCTTTGACTGCGGCGGCGGGAAAAGATAAGGTATCCCGGGCAACAACCGCCGCATTGCGCTTTGCGTTGCGTCGATACGCCGCAGGGCATCAATGATCGTCCCGTCTTCGCGCACCAAAATCAAATTGCAGTGCTTGCCTGTGAATTCCGCGCACAACCGCAGTTGAACGGCTTCGCCGATTTCGCTGGTTGCGGCAAAACGGAAAACGGCGACACGGTCAAGATCATGCTGTGCGCTATCCAGCAATTGTGCGCCTATAAGATGTTTGCGCAATAACATGCAAAACATCGACGGCTGTTTTGGGTTCTCGGGTAGCTCCGCGGTGAGATGCACACGTGCGCGGGCAGGATTCAGCACAAAAAGGCACTTCGGCGCGGACGTTCTTGTGCGCAGGTGCAACACAACTTCCTCGCGGCCGGGGTGGTGGATTTTGTCCACGCGCGCCCCGCGCAATCGCGTGTTCAATTCATCGCACAGGCAGTGCAAAAAAATCCCGTCCAACGGCATATGATCTCTATCTTTCTAGATATGATAAATCGGTGAGGTTTCATCCGCCAACGCAAACGAAACACGCGGAAATTGCTTTTCCAACAGTGTGCGCAAATGTTCCAGCGCGATGTGTTCGGTTTCAAAG
>JAITDE010000104.1 GCA_031282735.1 Oscillospiraceae bacterium
ATGCCTCTCACGGCGTATATCACCGACAACATGGGCGTTTTGCCCAAAAAAGCGATGCGCAAAATGCATTTTGGCGCACTTGGCATTGTGCTGGTTTCGGTTCTGCTTTGGTTTTTGCCCTCAGGCGGCTTTGACCGTTTTTTGCCCGATTTGCTCAAACACATTGCGGTCAAACTCATTTGTTTTGTCGCAACGACCTATCTGTCGCTCTATCTGCTCAAATTCTTCGGCAAAAAATACGGCAAATTCAAACCGTTTTTGATTTTTTACGGTCCGTTGCTCCTTGCAACAACGACCGCAATGGTCTATATCCCTTATCAATCCATGAATTACGGCGCATTGCTGTTGCTCGTGCACACAATCACAAACTTCATCAACGCAATTGCGTCGCCGTATTCCACCGGCGTCGACAGCCTGCAAGGGCGCATGTCCTCCAACCAGCAGGAACGCGCGCGGCTGATGTCCATCCCGCCCATTTTCAACGGCATGCTCCGCGAAGTGTTCGGCATGCTCTTTCCGCTCTTCGCCGATCAGTTCGGCGGTCAGCTGAATATTCGCGCCTACAAATGGATTGTGCCGCTTTACGGTTTGTTTTGCATGGCGGAGGGTTTGTTCGTCGTCCGCGCGAAAGAACGCGTCATCCAAGCCGAAAATCACGTTGCGAAAGTTTCGCTGCGCAAAGCGGTTAAGCAGATTTTCAGCAACAAATACCTGTGGATTACCAACATCGGCGGTTGCCTGAATTTGATCGGCGACGTGCAAACGTTGGTTCTAACGTGGCTTTTGCTCTACGGCACGCGCATGCAGTGGATGACAGGGTTCGCGATCAGCGCGTTCAAGATTTTCACAAGCCCGACGGGTAATTTTTTCGCGCCGGTCGTTACCAAACGGTTCAGCAAACGGCAATCGATCATCGGTCTGCGAGTTGTGATGGGGATCATGACCGCGGGGCTGTTCAGTGCGTTTTTGACGCGATCGGCAAGCACAAGCGAAATTGTCCCCGTGGTTTTGGTGATGGTCTTCAGCGGCTTGCAGACGTTTTTCAGTTGCGCAAACGATGTTATTCACCGCACCATCACGCCCGATATTTGGGATTATCAGCAATGGAAAAGCGGCGAACGGTTGGAGGCCAGCGCAAACCTCTTCGGCTATGTGACCGCGCCGATTCTCCTCGCCGTCGGTTACATTATGCCGTACCTATCCAAACAGGCGGGGCTTGTGGGCGATTATCAAATTTTGTATGACGAAGCTATCCGCAACCGCGTGTTTTTGCTTTATATCATCATCGGCGTGGTTTCAAACGTCCTGCCCGCTCTGCCGTTCCTTTTTTATGACCTAACCCCGCAAAAGCACGAAAGGATCATTCGTGATTTGGAAGAACGCGCAAAAGCGGAAGCGTCCGCGGAAGTATCGGTGGAAGGAGTTGGCGCGGTATGAAAAAACATCTGTCACGCATATTCCCGTGCCTGTTGATTGCCCTGTTGCCGCTTTCACTCTTTGCCGCGTGCAGTGTGCGCGAGATCAGCGGCAACTTGGAATTCACGCGTAACGACGATAAACAGGGCTACACTTTGGCATACTATACCGACTCCAGCGTGAACACCGTGCTCGAAATTCCCGGCACGTTCAACGGTCTTCCCGTCACCGCCATCGGCGAGCTTGCCATTCAATCCTGCGACAATCTGTTTGAAATCCGAATCGGCGCAAACATTACGAGCATCGACAAATGGGGTATCACCGGTTGCCGCCGTCTGCAAAAAATCACGGTCAGCCCCGCAAACACGGTGTTTTGCGACGTTGACGGTGTGCTGTTCAGCAAAGACAAAACGATTTTGCTGAGCTACCCCAACGCGAACACGGCGGAATACACCAAAGCGGGCGATTTGAGAGAGACGGTCTCCTACGCCGTGCCAGAAGGCGTTACGGCAATCGCGCACGCGGCTTTCTACAAATGCTATGCCCTGCGCGAAATCACCCTGCCGTCCACACTCAAAACAATCGAACCCCGCGCTTTCCAAGCTTGCGAACAACTTGAGTCAATCAACATCCCCGAGGGTGTAACGACGATTGGCAGCGACGCGTTTTTGAATTGCGTCTCTTTGTCAACCATCACACTGCCGAAATCCCTGCTTTCCGTGGGCGATTATGTGTTTTACAACTGCGACAAGCTGGACGATATGACAATTTATGCCTCCGAAATCGAACTTCAACAGGGCAAACGCTGGTTGCCTGAGCGCGACCGCAAAGCGATTGCGCCCAAATGGATCGGATGATTGATGCAAACGATTTTTATCATAGAAGACGACGCGGTCATCCGCACAGAACTCACGATGCTGCTCCAAGCGAACGGCTATGACGTTCTTGCGCCAAGTGTGTTCGCGGATATCATCGAAGTGGCCCTTGCCGCCGCACCCGCGCTGATTTTGCTGGATTTGTCGCTGCCTCTGCACGATGGGCATCACATTTGCCGCGAGATCCGCAAGTGCTCGAATGTGCCCATCGTCGTCGTTACAAGCCGCAACACCGCAACCGATGAATTGAAAGCCATGCATTTGGGCGCGGACGATTTTGTAACAAAGCCATACAACACGCAAATTTTGCTTGCGCGGATTGAAAACATATTGCGCCGCGTCAATGGCATGCGTCAAAGCAGCATTTTGCGGATTGCGGACGCCGCGCTGAACTTAGACGACGGCACGATCAGCGCAAACGGAGAGACACGGGAACTAACCAAAAACGAACTGCGCATTTTGCGGCTGTTGATGAAAAACCATGGCAAAATTGTTTCCCGCGACCAAATCATGGAAGAACTCTGGCAAACAGACGAATTTGTGGACGACAACACGCTCACCGTTAACATCAACCGTCTGCGCCAAAAATTGACCCAAATCGGGTTGGAGGAATTCATCAAAACCAAGCGGGGGCAAGGCTATATTGTGTGAACGCGTCCGCGTGGTTTGCCTTTTCACGACGAGTTAAGGTTTTTTTGGAGCTGATATTCATTTTTAGCTTGAATATCGGCGCGATCTATGGTATT
>JAITDE010000005.1 GCA_031282735.1 Oscillospiraceae bacterium
CCGGCACAAAGGGCGCGCCGCGGAAGCCGCCGAATGGGATTTTGACGACAAGCACCGCAAAGCAAACGCCCGCCACGGCAAACCACGGCGATATCTGCGGGGGGAGCATACAGGCGATCCACAGCCCTGTTACCACGGCGTTCCAATCCGTCGCCGTCACACGGCGAAGAACAATTTTGCCCGCGATGAGTTCCAACAAAAATGCCGTGCCGGCCGCAATTGCCGCAAGGCGCAGAGCCTGTGCGCCGTAGGCATAAACGCCGAGCACCAACAAGGGCAGCGTCATAAGAAGCGACGTGCGATTCCAATCGCGGTTTTCGGCATCGCTTGCAATCCAAGATTCAAAACGTGTCTGTTCGTTTTTCGTCACAAGCAAGTCTCCTTTCTAATCGACGTTTCCGCCGGAATTTTTCATGCAAAAAAGCAAAACAATCAAAATACATAGTCTTTAATTCCCAATATGTGCAATTTCTTTCTTTATTTCCAAAGATTTTGCATTGCATACAGCCTGTCCGTTCTATATGATGGATAGAAGGAAGATAGAAGGGACGAAAAAGTGATGAGAATTGAAGCGTTGGGCAAGCGGAAAATTGTTGTGGAACTGAATGCGGAGGATTTAACCGCGCTGGATATCACCTATGACGCACTGGATTACGCAAGCATCGAAACGCGGCGCGTGATATGGGTGATTTTAGATCGCGTACGCGAAAGCACGGGCTGCGATATCGATCCATCCGGTCAGTTGCTGATTGACGCGATACCGCGCCCGACAGGGGGATGCATTTTGTTTTTCACCATGCGCGGCGGTTGTGGAGAGCCTTTCCGTTCAGGTGGTCAAGCCGAACGATTGTTGCGCAAGCAGGAACAGCTTACGCTTGTGTTTGAGTTTGCAAACCTGAACGCCCTCTTGGATTGCGCCAATTGCTATGCCCGCAGTTTTGGGCGGAACAACGATCATGCGCTCATACACACCAGCACGCTCTATCAGCAAAAACAAAAATACCGTTTGTTGGTTTGCCCCGCAAAAGAGATTGCCGCCGTGGAACAGTTTTTTTCGGAATTTGGCAGATACCTCGGCGACGACGACGCAACGCGCTCCATGACGCGGGAACACTGGGCGCACATGGGCGAAGAGGACAGCTTTTTTGCACTCGGCGGGGATACATCATCTGACTGCCACGCGTCGCCGAAAAATCCCATTCATTTTTGTCCCAAGGGCGTTTACGACTTCTTTTTCTGAAGAAAAAGAAGCAAAAAGACTTTTGCCGCTTCGCGCGGTCTTTTAGACCGATTGATATTCTATTCGGCATTGACAATTTGGAGCGGGACAATCTCGCCCTCCAGCCGCGCGGCAACACGGGCGATTGCATCAAGCAGGGGACTGTGCCGGAGCGGTTCGCCGTTGGCATTTTTCAAAAACAGGCGTGAGTCCTGCGGAAGAACACCAACCAATTGCGTTTCGGTTTGGTCGATGATATCGTCGATCATCATGGATTTGCCGCGCAGGGCCAGATGCTTGTCGAAGCGGTTGATTAGCAGACGCATGTCGCGGCATCCAAATTTGGCGGCCTGCCGCACGGCGACGGCGACACTGCGCACGCAGATCGGGTCTGGTGTCGAGACAATCAACGCACGGTTCGCCGCAAGACAAGCCATGCGAAATCCAAACCCAATCCCCGCAGGCGCATCAATGATGATAATATCGTATTGACTGCACGTTTTCACCAGTTTTTGCAACATATTATCCGCAAGGGCGCGTTCGGGTTGGAGCGGGGCGCAAAGCAAATGGATACCATCGCGGAACATGATTGCTTGATGGAGTTCACAGCGTCCGAGGACGACATCCGCCCAAGTGAACAGCACATGCTCATCCACGCCCAAAATCAAATCGAGGCTACGCAAGCCGATATCGCAGTCAATCAAGAGGACAGAATGTCTGCGGCGCACCATTTCCTGCGCCAAACAGGCACTCACGGTCGACTTGCCAACACCCCCCTTGCCCGATGCAACGACAATACGCTGCTGCGGCATACAATCCCTCCTTCGTTCTATTTTCCCACGTCCGCTACGCGCTGTCATTCGCGGACTGAAAAATTTTTTTGCCAGCTCGCCGCAGGCGTATTCAAAACAGCTTTGCCAGATGACGTTCAAAGGGAACACCATCCGCACCGCGCGTTTTGCTTTCGTTTGCGTCGCGCAGGGCGGCCTCCAAAAAAGCTTGTATTTTTGGTATTGCGGCGCACGGATCGACACCTTGCAGTAAATAGCCAAAGAGTGCGGCGGCGAACAAATCGCCGGTGCCCGAGTAACTGCCGCCGATGCACGGGCTTTTGAAATACCCAAAATATCCATCGCGCATTGCAAGCACGTTGGATATTTCGCCATTCGCATGCACACCGGTTACGACGACCACCGCAGCGCGTGAACCGCTCAGCAGTTGCGCCGTGAGGCGGCGTAACGACGCTTCGTTTGCGGATGGGTTGTATGTGACACCGCACAGCATGCAAGCTTCGGTCAAATTCGGCGTCAAAACATCCGCGGTTTGCGCGAGTTCGGCAATCGCCTTGCAAAGCGCATCGTCAAAACCGGCATAACGGTGTCCGTTGTCGCCCATAACGGGATCGACCAAAAGCAATGTATCCCGCATGCGCATGGCGCGGATGAATTGCCGAGCCAGTTCCACTTGGCGCGTCGACGAAAAAAAGCCTGTGGATATGCCGTTCAATTCCACCGCCTGGCGTTTCCATTGCGACGGGAAGGCTGCCAAAACCTCGTCGCAGCTTTGCAGTGCGTAGCTATCGTAACCGGTTTGATTGGTGAGCACGGCGATTGGAACAGGGCAAGCATGGACACCGATTGCCGCGAGCACGGGCAACATTGCCGCGAGCGAGCATCGCCCAAGACCTGATATATCGTTGATCACTGCCGCTGTTGGGGATTTTTTCATATGCGCATCCTTTTAGTGAGGGTTGCTATTTAGAAATGACCACGCCCTGCGAAGCAAGCATTTGTGCCGCGAAGTTGGCGGCGTCATTGCTCAAGCCGTTGTTTGCAAAACCGTTGATCGGTGATTTTTCGTTCCACACGTTTAAGATTGATTTGTGGTCAAGCAACGTGGTTTGCGCAAAAACGCTGAGGCGATAGCGGGTTTCGTCCTGCACAAGTGGGCTTTCGGGTTCCACCGAAAAACTTTCGAGCAGCAGCGGCGTCATTTCGCCGGGTTCCAGCACTTTGCCGTAGTATATCCAACCATCTTCGTCATAAAACCATGTGTCCGTCGGTTTTTTCCAGTTTTTAAGGGGCTGAACGGTTGATTGCAAAAGCACGTCGCCCGTTTGCGCGAAGTTATGCACGTTTGCCGACGCAACATCCCATTGATGAAATTGATAGGAGATTTTTCCAATATCGGGCGGTAGCGTGCTGTCGTCTTCGTTTGCTTTTGATGTGATAACAAGCGGTTGATAGAGATCATCGCCGCATTCAAAAAATCCCAAAAATTTGTATGATTTTTTTTCGAGACCCAAGTCGTCTAGATCCTCGGGCAGAAGGCTGTCCAAATCGGGGACAGGCACATTGGAATTCATCGAAACAGTCACCTTTTGAAAAACAATCAATTTGCCGTTTTGATCGTCTCCGTTTGGAAAACGCGAAGCGTCGACGCGCAGTGATTTTCCGGCGATTGCCTGCGCCCAAGTCGTATTGTTTTTGCAGAAGCCGCCGCTGACAAGCAATTGGAGCGCGTCCTGTTGGCTGATGGTCTGCGGAACAAAATTTTCGCCGGGATCTTGCGCGTCTTTGCTCACAACCACAAGCCCTCTGTCGTCGCGTTTGACGGTGAGGAGCTTTTCCTCTAACCGTACACGCAACAAGACGCGCTGCCTGCCGCATTGAAGCACAGAAACGGGACGGTCATATAAAAATCCGGGAGAAAGCATCGTTTCATCCTTTTGATTGGGATCAAGCACCATCACGCCGTCCGCCTGCTGGATGCCGCCGCCCAAAGCTTTGAGTTCAGGCGAACCTTGCGTTAGAACCGAGACGAACATTGCCGCAGTCGTCACCAAAGCGAGCACGACCAAAACCCAAGATGTCTGGATTTCTCCCAGCCGACGAAAACGCTGTTTTTTGCGGATCCAAGGGAGTAGCTTGCGTGAGAACGGGCGATCGCTCCACGCCCATCCTTCCGCAAGCAAACGCAGGCGGAACATTCTGAAACGCAAAGCGATTGTACTCAAAACCCTGTTTTTCATTCGATCTTTTCCTGTTCTTTTGTGGGACACGACGCACTGATATTCAGCCCGCGCAAATATAAATCAGTCTAAAAACAACCGCGCGCCCCTGCGGGGAGCACCCGCTTCGCGCTGTCATATTCAGCCCGCGCAAATATAAATCAGTCTAAAAACAACAGCGCGAAGCGAGAAAAAGTCTTTTTGCTACTTTTTCTTCAGAAAAAGTAGATTTTTCTTCAGAAAAAGTAGATTTTTCTTCAGAAAAAGGAAGGGATATCCTGCGTCAGCGCGCTTTTCGCTGCGCACCCCTTGACCATTTGCGCAAAACCACTGCCGCAACGCATAACGCCGCCGCGAGAATTGCCAACGCCGTAGAATAAGCATGGATGAACGACAGAATATAACCCATTTTTGGGATCACGGCAATTTTGACGCCTTTGATGCTGGTTTGATTGGCCAAAACGCTATCCGCCGTCGCTTTCACGCGCTTTGTGCGGAACATATACATTCCCGCGTTGACTTCGCTGGAATCCACAATACGCGTCAAGCGCGACGAAGGATCTTTTGCGATGGCTTCAAAGGTAATCACGTCGCCCGCTTTGATTTCGGCGGGATCTTTTGTTTTGGTGATCATCAGTGAACCCAACGGCACAACGGGATCCATCGCCGTTGTTTGTTCCACATAAAAATGCAAGCCGAACACGCCGACCGCGGCGGTTTGGTTGAGGATAATCGTGATTGTCAGCAACAAAAGCAAAACAAGCGAACTATAGAAAAAGCCGCTTGCGGTGCGCTTTGCGGTGCGCGCTCTTTTTGCCAATTGCGCCGTATCAATGGGCGCTATTTGTGCCAATCCTTCTTCCAGCACTTCATCCGCCAAATCGGCAATTTCCTCCACCGCCGCTAGACCCGCGGCGGATATAGACAACGGCAGGGCCGATGCCGCCGTTGCAGGTGCTTCCTCTTGCGCCGAAAAATCCTGGCGAACAGTTTCGTCCTGCAAAAATCGACGTTGCAGGGTTTCCAGCGTGTCGTCTTCTTCATGAAACGGCAAACTCGTCACCTCGCCTGATATTGGTATCCGCGCCATCCCTGAGCACATGGCGCAATGCGTATGCAACGCTTTGCAGTTGCGATTGAATGCGCTCCTGTTCACTGCGCAGTTCTTCCACGCGCGTGCGCGCGCCCTGCAAGATTTGCTCCGCTTCCATCCGTGCGTCGCGAACGGTTTGTTCCGCCGTCGCACGGGCTTCGATGAGTACTTTTCCGATCAGTTGTTCCTTGCCGTCGTCAAACGCGGATTCATGCATGACGGGCATTTGCGCGGCGGGTTGCTGCTGGATTCGTGTGCGTTGACGCAGGTCGTCGGTCTCGCTGCGCAGGGCGGCAATTTGTTGCAAAAGCCCGTCGGTGTGTGATTGCATGCGGGAACGCAAGTCGTCCTGTTCCGCAAGTTTTGCAAGCAGAGCGGTGTTTTGTTGCCGCTGTTCTTGGAGTTGTTGCTGCAACCGTGCCAGCAATTCCGTTTGCCCGGGGATCGGTTGTGCTATCTCGGGCATTTGCACGGGCGGCATCAAGCCCGCCGCCGATTGCGCCCGCGCCGTCTGTTCGGTTAGTTCGCGCTTGAGACCACGGTTATCTTCGCGGATTTTTTTGAACGCAACCTCAAGCTGTGCCAAATACAAATCCACGCGTTCCATGCCGTAGCCATTGCGTTCCACGCCAAACATATTGCGATATTTTTCGTTAGGCACATAATCTTCTCTCATTGCTCCGACGTCCTCTCTTTCGACCAACCCCAAAATATGCATAACAACCCTAGTTTCCTCTTGATTATACTACATCTTGTTAACGATTGCAAGCCCTTTTGCAAAAGAACTCTAAATTTCAACTTGCTAACACGTTGAACCCGATGTAAAATAGATCAGAGGGAGAAAGCGGAAGAGCAATTGAAATACGCGGGATCTTTTTAAATGCCATTCGCCAGCCTTGCCACGGCCAACATAAGCTTAATGCGGTTCTCCTGATTGGTTTGCGTAGCGCCGGGGTCGTAATCTATAGCGACAATATTGGCGCCGGGGTGACCATCCCGAAGGGCGCGGATCATGCCCTTGCCAACGATGTGGTTCGGCAGACAGCCGAAGGGCTGCGTGCAGATTATATTGTTGATGCCGGAATGCAGCAATTCCAGCATTTCGCCGGTTAAAAGCCAGCCCTCGCCCATTTTGTTGCCGTCGCTCACGTAATCGCCGGCCAAAGATTTGATGGTTCTGAAGTCAGCGGGCACACGGAATCCGCCTTGCCGCCGGACAGCCCCGATCAGTCTCTTTTGAAAAAAGCTGAAAACAATTTTGATCAGATAGGAAACGGCAGCCTTTTTATATTTGATCTTATATCGCCTTGTATCCACCAGATGATGATCTCCCATAAAAATGATGAAGTCCAGCAGACCGGGAATCACGACCTCGCAGTTCTCGGAGGCCAAAAACGCCTCCAAATTATTGTTCCCCAAGGCGGCGTACTTGATATAGATTTCGCCAACCACTCCCACCTTTGTCTTTTTTTCTTTCTTGATGGGAATTGCCCCGAAATCCGCCGCGATTCTCCCAAGCGTCCAACGGAGACGACGCAGGCTCATCCCTTCATCCAGCAGCTTTTGCGTCCACATATCCACAAGGGCATCCGTTTCACCCGGGTTGATTTCGTAAGGACGTGTCTGGTTGGAGAGGTTCATTATGATGTCGCCGTAAACCACGGTGCCCACCAGTTCAAAGTATACCTTGATGGGGAATTTGAAACCGGGGTTTTTTTCCATGCCGGCCAGATTGAAAGAGATGACAGGTATATGCTCCCAGCCGCGTTTTTTGAGGGCCTTGCGCAATAGATGTATATAATTTGACGCGCGGCAGCCTCCGCCCGTTTGCGTTATGATCAGGGCGGTTTTATTGATATCGAATTTTCCGCTTTCCAGTGCTTCCATCATCTGACCGATCACCAGCAAGGCGGGGTAGCAGGTGTCGTTGTGTACACTTTGCAGGCCAAGGTTTACGATCTCGCGGCTGGTGGATGTCAGCAGTTCCACCTTGAAGCCCTGCGCTTTCAAAATTTTTGCCAAAAACGTCATGTGCACGGGTAGCATCATCGGCACAAGAATCGTGTATTCTTCCCGCATCTCTTGGGTGAAGAGAAGCCGCCCTGTTTCGTCGTATACAAGCTTTGCCATCATTATTTCGCCTCCAGTAGGCTGCGCAGCCGAATCTTTGCCGCGCCAAGATTATTGATTTCGTCAATTTTTATCAAAGTATAAATTTTTCCGCCGTTTTCCAGTATATCCTTGACCTCGTCCGATGTGATGGCATCCAGCCCGCACCCGAAAGATATCAGTTGCACGAGATCGACATTGGGGCGCTCGGCCGCAAATTTTGCCGCGGCATACAAGCGTGAGTGATATGTCCACTGGTTGAGAACGCTGAGGCGCATCTTTGCTTGCGGGCGCAAACAGTCTTCGGATATCACGACCACACCAAGAGACGAAAGCAAACGATTGACACCATGATGGACCTCAGGATCGGTGTGGTAAGGCCGACCGGCGAGAATGATCACACGCCTGTTGTGCGTTTCGGCAAATTCCAAGGCTCTATCCCCAAACGCGTAGATCTTATTTTTAAAGTCCTCGTACGCCTCAAAGGCTCTTTGAACCGCGATTTTCACGGTTCCTTTTTTTATATTAAAATTCTCGTGAAAATATTGAGCCGCCAACCTAGGAAACGATCGGGCGTGCGGAGCCATATATGGTGCCAGGTATTTTATACTTTTAAGCCCCGACACATTGGCGGCCAACAACTCGGGATAGAATGCCACAACCGGGCAATTGTAATGGTTATCACCCATGCCTTCATCAAAGTTATAGGGCATACAGGGAAAAAACACGGTGGTCAGTTCTCTGTCCTCCAGCAAACGCTCTATGTGCCCGTGCATAAGCTTTGCCGGGTAGCATACCGTGTCGGATGGGATGGTATGCTGACCGGAGATATAAAGCTCCCGGTCAGAAAGTCCGGAATGGACGACTTCAAACCCCAGCTCGCTCAAAAGCGTGTGCCAAAACGGCAACAGCTCATACATGCCAAGACCCAGCGGCAACCCGATTTTCCCCAGAGAACCGGGCTTAGGCGTATATGACAATAGCAGGTCCTTTTTAAATTCGTAGGAATCAGGCAGATCCTCAGCTTTTTTGCCTAAGGGCTTGCCGCAACGATTCCCTGAGATATATTTTTTGCCCCCGTTGAAAATGTTTACGGTAAGCTTGCAACCATTGGCGCAAAGCCCGCAGGCGGTTGTTTTGGTTTCTCTGCTAAAACCGCGTAAGGCCTCGATCCCGATCAGCCCACTTTTGCCGACAGCCTTGCTCTTGGCGTAAAGCGCGGCTCCAAACGCCCCCATAAGTCCGGCTATCGCGGGTCTTGTCACATCGCGACCTATTTCCAGCTCAAACGCGCGGAGAATAGAATCATTTAAAAAAGTGCCGCCCTGCACCACGATGCTGCGTCCCAGCTCAGCGGCGTTTTTGGCTCGTATAACCTTGTACACCGCGTTTTTCACCACGCTCACGCTCAGACCGGCCGAAATGTCGTCAACACCGGCGCCATCGTTTTGAGCCTGCTTAACGGAAGAATTCATAAACA
Source organism: Oscillospiraceae bacterium (assembly GCA_031282735.1). Classification (GTDB taxonomy): domain Bacteria; phylum Bacillota; class Clostridia; order Oscillospirales; family Acutalibacteraceae; genus WRMQ01. The sequence goes on from JAITDE010000005.1 coordinate 8,912, forward strand.
CCGTGCAGCGTGAGCCCAAATTGACAGGTTTTTTGGCGAACAGACCCAGCCGCGCGAAGGCATCCACCGAATACCCCAGCGCAGAGGCAAAGCTTTCGATGAAAGAACCACAACCGGAAGAACACGCCTCGTTGAGCATGATTGAATCCACAACCCCGTCGCGCAGTTTAAAGCACTTCATGTCTTGCCCGCCTATGTCGATTATAAAATCCACATTATCGTCAAATTTTTTGGCGGCATAATAATGGGCCGTGGTTTCTACAATACCAAAATCAATGTTAAAGGCGTTTTGGATAAGTTCCTCCCCATACCCCGTGACTGCCGCGCCCCTTAGCGTGATCCTGCCCGCGCATAATTCCAAAAGCTTCAGCAACGGTCCGCGCAACGCGCTCAGCGGGTCGCCTTTCCCAGGGGCGTAAAAGCTGTAAAGCAAACGGTCGTTCTCATCAATCAAAACCAGCTTTGTGGTGGTTGAGCCGGCATCAATCCCCAACCAAGCGTCGCCGTCGTAGGTATCTATATCTGTCTCCGGCACTCCATTTTGGGCATGGCGGCGGGAAAACGCGGCGTATTCCTCTTCGGACGCGAAAAGAGGTCGGAGTGTTCCGGTTTTGTTATCGGATTCGTTTGCCCGACTTAGACGGCGAAGAACGTCGGCTGAGTCCATAGGCTCGCCGCGCGCACCCTCCAGCGCGGCACCGATAGCCACAAAAAATTCCGCGTTTTCAGGAAAAACGGCTCCGTCCCCCAGTTCGAGCGTGCTCACAAAGCGTCGGCGAAGACCCTTTAAAAAAGTAAGGGGACCGCCTAAAAAGCAAACGCGACCTTTTATCTCCCGTCCTTGAGCCAGCCCGGCAATCGTCTGGCTGACGATGGACTGATAAATCGAGGCCGCTATGTCCGCTTTGATCGCGCCTTGGTTGAGCAACGGTTGGATATCTGACTTGGCAAAGACCCCGCAACGCGACGCTATATTATAGATGTGCAGGTGCTCAAGACTGAGCCTGTCCAGTTCTTCAAGGGAGAGGGAAAGCAGGGATGCCATCTGGTCAATAAAAGCGCCGGTACCACCCGCGCAGCTTCCGTTCATGCGCTCCTCGCTCCCGCCTGTTATAAAGAGAATTTTGGCATCCTCTCCGCCAAGCTCAACAACAGCGTCCACATCGCCCACAAGGCTTTCGACAGCCACGCGGGTGGCAAAAACCTCCTGCACAAAGGGCAGACCGCTTATGCCGGCGGCACTGAGGGCGGCGGAACCGGAAAGAGCCGCGGTTATGGATCCGCCGCCTGTGGATTCCAAGGCTTGTGTCAGCATTTTCACCGCGGTCTCGCGGGATTTGGAATGGTGGCGCTGATATTTTTTGTAGACAATATGATTATCGCTGTCAAGAACCACAACTTTAACGGTGGTTGATCCAATGTCGATTCCAACGCGCAAGAGACTCCCCCCAAATCATTTCTTTTTACCCCAAAGTTTATTTTCCGTGCGGCTGATAAGACGTTTTATATTGGGACGGTGCATAATGATCACCGTCACGGTTATAATCGCATAGAACAGAAGATTCCAAGTGAGAACCTCCAACCCTCGGGCACGCGCGTAAATGACGGAGGCAAATGGCAGAAAAAGCGCACCCGTCATAGACGCGAGAGACATGTAGCGGGTGCTTAGCAGAACGACCCCGAACATAGCCAGCGCCATCAAAAACACGGGCCATTGCAGAGCCAGGATAACCCCTGCGGAGGTGGCCACGCCCTTGCCGCCCCGAAATCCGAAAAACGCCGGATATATATGACCTATGACAACCGCCAGACCGGCAAGCTGGGGAATAAAGCCGGAGGACGACAGAAAGCGACCGGCAAGCAACACTGCGGCAACCCCCTTGAGCACGTCGAGTGTCAAAACCACCGAGCCAAGCCTTGGACCTAAGCAACGCAGGGTGTTGGTAAAGCCCGCGTTTTTGCTGCCCATCTCCCTTATATCCTTTTTATGAATGAGCCGTGAGAAAATAATACTGGGATTCACGTTCCCCAGCAGATATGCCGCGAGAAAAACAAACGCGTAAGACATAATAGACCTCCACGGAAACGAAATCCGAGTTTCAAAATTGATAATCCATTGATGATCTGAGTGAAGTTTGTGCCGTTCAACCGTTTTGTTTTTTTAGTCCACCATAATTATACCCACCCCCTGAAATTTGTCAAGCACTTTTATTGTGACGATAGCCATTGCGTGTGATTTCTATACTCCAAAAACGGTAAGTCAGTTCATGTATTCTAGCATAATACGCGTTGCTTTGCAAGCGGTTTTCCCGCTTTGGGCGGATTTTCCACGTCGCATTTTTTCCAGAAAAAGAAAGTCGAAATTTTTGCACTGGACAAATAAAGGAAAATATGTTATAATTCAACAATAGTAATCGTTTCATATTTCAGGAAGCAGGAGAATTATGCAAGAAAAACAGTCTGCTCTTTTGCGCGGTGCTTTATCGTTGCTGCTCGTGTGCGCAATGCTTGTGTCGTTTGCGTCCGTGGTCGCCGCCGAACAGCGTTCCATTTCAAACCCGGACGGCGCGTTTGGTTTGCCGCCCGTTGCGGAAACATGGTCGTTTTTCCACCCGGACACCTACAAGGCGGGGGAAGAAATCCTAAAAATCGTGCTGGATCAAGCTTTTGTGACAGGGAAAGCGAACAGCGACAGGATCATTGAGCTGCTGAACCTGACGCCGCTCATTTTATATGACGAGGAACTGCCGGAGCGCGTTGTGAACCCGAAAGAAGGCGCAACCGCGTGGCTGGAGTATTTTGTGGAACAGGGTTTGGGGCAGGTATACGTTTGTTTGCGCCCCGCGCCGGATTTCAGGGAGATTCCGGGCACGGCCTATGAATTTGTGATTGTCATTGCGCAAAACGACGGAAAACAGCGTTCTATTCCTGTTCAGCATTATTATTATCCCGAAACGGGTATTGTCTACAGCCATTCAGGGCTTGCGCAAACGGGTTTTAACTTGGATCTCAAAAATTTTATCGTGCTGACGGGCGCGGATGGTTTTCAGCGCGATTTGGGTTACAATTTGCTTTATGATTTTCTTGCGCCGCTCATTTTCACTTATATCAATACCATACGCTTCCCGTTTGAATACGACGGCAAGGAGTGGATGTTACAGATTTGGAAAGGCAATTACTGGCGTTCAAACGGCGGCGAAATTGGCTTGTATCACCGCGCGTTGGATGAGAATTTTCAATGGGATTGCTCCGACAAGCAGTTGCCCATGTCGCTTGCGATATCTGAGGGTGAACGGCAAATTTTTGCGTTGCCGTCAGTGATGCACTGGTGGCGGTCCGGATTTTATTTTACAACCAAGCGCATCCCTGCCGCAAAACTTACCATGGACGCAACAATTCAATTTGACGATCAAGCGATGCTGAACGCCCTTTTGATTTCGATCGAAGAAAACAAGCCCGACACGTTTACCTACGGCACGGATGGATTGACGCTGACTTTTTGCTGGAAAAATACGCGATAGCAGATTTATCAAACCATTGCGCCGCTTGATGTTGCGCCTTGCGTCATCTTGAAAAAGCGCTACACGCATAGCATGAAAAATATAAAGTAAAGTGAGGAAATGCCGTGCAAACAATCACGACCGAAAACATGCGGTTTCGCGACGAACAGGGACGCGAACGGATTTTTCATGGTCTCAATTTTAAAAACGGCGACATCGGCAAAGGCAAGGCGTACGCCATCGAAAATCTGCGCCAATTGGACGACAATTTTTTTGCGCTTTGCGAAGCGCGTGGATTCAACATATTGCGCCTCGGCGTTTGCTGGGAGAACCTGGAACCCGTGCAGGGGGAATATGACGAGACATATTTGCAAGCGGTTGACGCAATCTTCGAACACGCGGACAAACACGGCGTTTGGATTTTTTTGGATATGCATCAGGATTTGTATTCGTCGTTTGACCAAAACGCGGGCGACGGCGCACCCGCTTGGGCGACGATAACCGATGGACATAAACGCAAGCCGACAAAATTCGTTTGGGCGGAGGGCTACTTTTGGTCCAAAGCCGTGCAACATGCTTTCGATCATTTTTGGGCGAACGATGCCGTTGGGGGGAAGGGTTTGCAGGAGCATTTTGCCGCCCTTTGGCGGATGCTCGCCAAACGCTATGCCGATCATCCCGCGTTTTTTGGCTTTGATTTGCTCAACGAACCATATCCAGGAACCCCCGGCGGAAAGATCTTCCGCAAATTGATTGCAAAGCTTGTGCGCGTTTGCCTGATCAGCCCCAAGGTGGATCGCATCGCGTTTTTGAAAAACGCAATACCCAAAAAAAAACGCGATCATATTTTGGATGTTCTCACGCCAGAGGTTATCTATGAGGTGACCCAAGGCGGCGCGGCTGAACGGATATCTTCCAAGTTTTATCAGGAAACATACGCGCCGTTCATCGACAAAATCACAAAAGCAATCCGCGAAACAACATCAAAAGGCATCGTTTTGGTCGAACACACCTACTACAGCAACCTTGCCGTTCCGTTTACGCTTGATTTTGACAAAAACGAACGGATTTGCTATTCGCCGCACGGTTATGATTTCACCGTGGACACCCCTGCCTACGCCTTTGCGAACAATGCCCGTGTGGGCGCGTTGTTCGCCGAAAACCGCCGTGCGCAGCTGCGGCTCAACGTGCCTGTGATTGTTGGCGAATGGGGCGGCGGCGGAGAGGGGGAGAGCTTTTTTCCGCACATCGAATATCTGATGCGTCTCTTTGACTCTTGGAATTGGTCCAACGCCTATTTCACCTACACCGAAGGCTTTTTTGATTGTCCGCTCGCACGTGTGCTTTCGCGCCCTTATCCAATGGCGGTCAATGGCGATATCGAATCTTTTTTGTTCGACCGCGCAACAGGCGTTTTTCAGCTTGCTTTCAATCAGACTGAGGATAATGACGCTGAAACGGTAATTTATCTGCCTGCCGCGCCGAAGCAAGTGGACGCGGACGCGCCCTACACAATCGAAACGCCGCCGAACGGAGCGGTTTATTTAAAACTCGCCGGCAAACGCGGCGCTCACCGCGTGATCGCCTATATATAAAAGGAGGGATCGTCATGATCATTGCGCCGTCGATTTTGTCGGGCGATTTCGCGCGGCTCGGCGAAGAGGCAAAACGCATGGAACGCTGTGGCGCGGATTGGCTCCACTTGGATGTGATGGACGGCAATTTTGTGCCGAACATCACGTTTGGCGCGCCTGTGATTGCCGCCATGCGGATGTGTACGCAACTTTTTTTTGATGTCCATTTGATGATCGATCGTCCCGAACGCTATCTTGCGGATTTTATCAAAGCGGGTGCGGACGGCATAACGCTCCATGCGGAGGCCATGGAACAAGCGGCGATTTTGCCTGCGCTGCGGCAAATCAAAGCGGCGAACGTTATGCCCGCGCTGAGCGTCAAACCCGCAACGCCGATCGACGCGGTGTTGCCCTATATGGAAGACGTTGGCATGATTTTGGTGATGACCGTTGAGCCGGGATTCGGCGGGCAATCGTTCATGCGCGATATGCTTCCCAAGATTGCGCGGCTCAAACAAGCGATTGCACAAACAGGCAAGGGAATCCATTTGCAGGTTGACGGCGGCATGAATGCAAAGACCATCGGTTGTGCGGCGCGAGCGGGCGCGAATGTTTTTGTTGCGGGCAGCGCAGTGTTCGCCGCCGCCGATGCCGCGTCGGCAATGGAGGAGCTTCGGAGCAGGGCGATGGATGGTTAACAGGGCATAAATTCCCAAAGCAAATTCTAAATAAAAAATTTTTTAAAAAATCCTAAAAAAGGTATTGCATTTTGCGTTGGTTTGTGTTAAACTCTTTGGGCGCGTGTGGAGAGGGAAAACGGATGGGCATTTGTTGTGATTAATTCAATTACCCATTATCCATTCCATTCCATTCACATGCGGGGTATGCGATGATGCGGGAGGTAGCCGCCCGAAGCTTTTGCTTTTTGTGCAGGCGGGAAATTTCCGCGGAGTATGTTCGGTCACGAACCGAGCGAGCCACAGCGAGGTCTTTTGTGCGCAAGTGGTTTGGCATGCCCTGGGGCTAAACTCCGGGTTTTCGTTATGGAACAAGCGAAACGCCCGGCAACGTGGGGAGAAATTCTCCAAAACCAAAGAAAGGGTGAACAAACTTGGCGACAAAAGGAACGATTCGCATTCGGCTCAAAGGTTATGACCATACGTTGGTCGACAAAACGGCGGAACGCATTGTGGAGACGGCAAAAAACTCAGGCGCACAGGTGTCGGGTCCGGTGCCGCTCCCAACTGAAAAAGAAATCATCACCATCCTGCGCGCGGTGCATAAATATAAGGATAGCCGCGAGCAATTTGAACAGCGAACACACAAACGCTTGATTGATATTTTGCATCCGTCAAGCAAAACGGTCGAGGCGCTGTCGGGGCTGGAACTGCCGTCGGGGGTCGACATCGAAATCAAGCTATAAGCCTTTTGGCATAGCGGTCACGTTGGCTGAAAATCTGCCAACCAATAACCGATAAGGAGGAACAGATTTGGGAAAAGCGATCATCGGCAAAAAAATCGGCATGACGCAACTGTTCGACGAGCGCGGCAAAGCGATCGCCGTCACCGTGGTTGAAGCGGGTCCTTGCCCTGTTGTGTCCATCAAGACGCGGGAAACCGACGGTTACGAAGCGGTGCAGTTGGGCTACGGCGAAATCCGCGTCAAGTGTGTTACAAAACCTCTGCAAGGTCACTTCAAAAAGGCGGATGTCGCGCCGAAACGCACACTCCGCGAGTTTGCGGTTCCAGAGGGCGGCACACAAGTCGGAGCGATCATCAAAGCCGACATTTTTGCGGCGAACGAACATGTGGATGTGGTCGGGACAAGCAAGGGCAAGGGAACGGCGGGCGCAATCAAACGCTGGAATTTTTCGCGGCTGAAAGAGACGCACGGTTCTGGTCCTGTTGTGCGCCACCAAGGTTCACTTGGCGCGTGCAGCACACCGAGCCGCGTCTACAAAGGCAAAAAACTTCCCGGTCATTTGGGGCATGAGCGTGTGACGGTGCAGAATCTCACTGTTGTGAAGGTCGACGCCGAAAACAACCTGATTGCCATCAAGGGCGCGATTCCCGGTCCAAATGGCGGGATCGTGCTGATTTCAAGCAGTATCAAAGCATGAAAGGAGCGCTAAGTTCGTATGCCAAACGTAACAGTTTACAATAGAGACGGGCAGGCCGTTGAAGAGCTTTCTTTGAGCGACGCCGTGTTTGGCGTGGAGCCGCATGTGCCTTCCATGCATTTGGTTGTGCGTCAGTATTTGGCGAACAAACGCCAAGGAACGCAATCCACCCTAACGCGCAGCGAAGTGAGTGGCGGCGGCAAAAAGCCGTGGCGTCAAAAGGGAACAGGACGCGCGCGCCAAGGCTCGACACGTTCGCCTCAATGGACGCACGGCGGTATCGCGCTTGGACCGAAACCCCGCGATTACGGTTTTGCGGTCAACAAAAAAGTGCGCCGCCTCGCCATCAAAAGCGCGTTAAGCTCCAAGGTGCGCGATGAGGAAATCACCGTTCTTGATGCGCTCACGTTGGAAAGTATCAAAACCAAAGAGGTTGTCAAGGTGCTTGCGGCACTCAAGACCGGCAAAAAAACGCTGATCGTGCTGCCCGAGAAAAACGACACCATCTACCTGAGCGCGCGCAACATCGCGGGAGTCAAAATTTCGCCGGTCAACAATCTAACGGTGTATGATATTTTGGATTGCGACACCCTCTTGGTGTTCAAAGCCGCCGCACAGCGGATTGAGGAGGTTTACGCATGAGCAAGTTCGCACAAGACATCGTCCTGCGTCCCATCATCACCGAGCGTTCCATGCAGGGCGCGGCCGTGAAAAAATACACCTTTGCCGTTGCGGACGGCGCGAACAAAGCGGAAATCGCGAAAGCCGTCGCGGAGCTGTTCAAGGTTCAGGTGAAAAAGGTGAACACAATTAGTGTCAAAGGGCATCTGCGCCGCTATGGGCGTTATGAGGGTTACACTTCTGCATGGAAAAAAGCGATTGTCACGCTGACGGAAGACTCCAAAACAATTGAATTTTTTGACGGCATGATGTAATAGAATCTAAGCCGGGAAATCAGATGTTTTGTTTCCGGGAGCGGCAATGTATTGGGGGCATCGGAATATGCCTCGCGAAGCTGCAAGATTGGAGAGAAGACAATGGCAATTAAGATTTACAAACCGACGACCAACGCCAGACGCAACATGTCAACGACGGATTATGCGGCGCTCTCAAAAGTCAAACCCGAAAAAAGTTTGCTGACGTCTCAGAAAAAACACGCGGGACGCAACAGCTACGGGCGCATCACCGTGCGACATCGCGGCGGCGGAA
>JAITDE010000039.1 GCA_031282735.1 Oscillospiraceae bacterium
TGGACGTGTTTTGGGCGTTGGACACCCTCAAGAGCAATGGGATATCCTACAAATTACTCTATTTGGATTGCGACGACGAGGTGCTTGAACGCCGCTTTAAAGCGACGCGCCGACGGCACCCACTTTGTTCGCAAAATCAGGCGTTGAATTTGCGCGAAGCGATCACCGCCGAACGCAAGTTGCTTGAGTCCCTGCGCTTGCGGGCGGATATCGCGCTGGACACCTCCAATTTAAGCCCGACCGATTGCAAGAACCGCATCGTCGCGCTTTTTGCGTCCGATCCGCAGGCGGGTATGCAGATCCATATCAATTCGTTCGGCTTCGGACACCATGGTGCGCCAGGGGATTCCGATTTGGTTTTTGACGTGCGCTGTCTGCCGAATCCGTTTTATGAGCCGTCCATCAAAGAGCGTACAGGGCTTGATGACGCGATTGATCGGTATGTGTTTTCGTTTGAAGTTTCGCGCGCGTTGTATGCGAAAATATTGGACATGTTGCTGTTTTTGTTGCCGCTTTATCGGGCAGAGGGCAAAAGCTCGCTTGTTGTTTCGTTCGGCTGCACAGGCGGTCGGCATCGTTCCGTTTTGTTCGCGCGGAAAATCGGCGAACAAATTGCTGCGCAAGGCTATGCCGTTCACGTGCAGCATCGCGAGTTGCCGCGCTTGAACGACTGATCGCCGATCCGCCGCAGCATAACGCGGCAAACACGCTCACTTGACTTTGTAGCTTTCTTGTGCTATACTTATCGTGGAATCGAAGACGCGATGTTATAAGGGGCGGAACACATGCGGGTTGTTTTGTTATCCGGCGGAACGGGGCGGCGACTTTGGCCCATCTCGGGAGAACAAGCCGCGAAGCAATTTTTGCGGCTGATGCCGCACGGCGAATCCATGCTGGAGCGCATGTTGCGTCAGCTCAAAAGCGCGGGGCTTGCGGAGCAAATCACCATTGTTACGGGCAATGAACAGCACGAAATCCTCCGTGAGCAGCTTGGCAAACTGCCCGCAACCGTCTTGGTGGAACCGATCCGCCGCAACACATTCCCCGCCGTTGCGCTTGCCTGCGCCCATTTGTCTTGGCGGCAGAACGTCCCACCCAACGAAACCGTGCTTGTTTTGCCGATTGATTCCTATGTGAACGACGATTATTTTCAGTTACTGGCCGGCATTGAAGCGGCAATGGAACGGGACGCGGCGGATATTTTTCTCGTTGGCGCGACACCGACTTATCCATCACAAAAATATGGTTACATCTTGCCGCAAAAGCACGGCGCAATCGCGGAAGTGTGCGCGTTTTACGAAAAACCGAACGAATCCGCAGCGACGGAATACATCAAGCAAGGCGCACTCTGGAACTGCGGCGTGGTTGCGTTCCGATTGGGTTTTTTTACGGCGCGTTATCTGCAACCGAATGAAGCAGATCCACCCGGCGCGGCATATGAGGCACTCGAAGATGCCTATTCGTCACTCGAAGAGAACAGTTTTGACCGCGTTGTGCTTGAAAAAAACGCGAACATGCGCGTTGTGCGCTACGATGGCGCGTGGATGGATGTTGGCACGTGGAACACATTGGCGGACGTGCTGGATAAACCCGCCCACGGCAATGTGCGCATGGATGCCTCCAGCCAAAATACGCACGTCATCAACACGCGCGAAACGCCCGTGGTCGTTATGGGCGCGCGCGATATGATTGTGGTCGTGAGCGAAAAAGGTGTGCTCGTGGCGGACAAAACCCGCAGTTCGTTTGTGCTTGAGATGCTGGACGACAGCGCACAGTGAAAGGAAAGTGGTTGTGTGTTTTGGGAGAAAGGTTATTTTGATTTTATCTACAGTGACCATATTGCATACACCCCGCCCAGCACTTGGACGGCGGCGCTGATTGGTTTTTTGATCAGCGTGGCGGTGTTCGCGTTCGTTTCGCAAACAGCAAAAGTGCAAAGAGCCGCTTGGGCGAATTTCGAACGATTGCCCTCAGTTGTTTTGCAACCTTCGGTTTTGCGCAAAAAAGAACAACGCCGCAAAAAACGAGACCGATCCGCGACTGCGCTTTTTAACATGGTGCATCGTCTTTTTCTTCCGGATATACAAAAACAACATGCTCTCAAGATCGGAGCTTACTTGTTTGTCATGTTTTTGTTTGGATTTCTCTGTATGGGTCCGCTTTATCAGATGTTGACGGATGCGATAGCTGATTATAGTTTAACTGAAAATGTCTTTTTGCAACCGTTGCTTTATATTGGCATCTTCGGACTTCTGTTTTTGATAAGCATTTTGATCGCGATGCGGACGCGGCAATTGTGCGGTTTTTTTGTTGACGCAATTGTTTTTTCACTTTGCAGTATGCTAGCCGTCGCAAAATGGTTGGTTTGCACTTTTTACGGTTGTTGCGAAGGCGTATTGTGGAGGGGCTCTTTTTCTGTTTTCAATCCAACCCATCGCGCATATCTTTTTTTCAACCAACCAATTGAGGGGCTTATCTACTTTTTGCTGTGTGTCGCCGCACTGCTGTATTTGCGTTTTGTAAAAACGTACAAACCGGGTGTTTTGGCCGCTTGGCTGGCATCTTTTCTGTTTATCGCGCGTTTTTTCATATTCTATTGGCGGTATCCCGCAAACTACGGGGAAGGTATCACGACAGCTCATTGGGCGTTTATACCCGTATGTCTGATTGCGTTGGTTTGGCTGTTTTTTATCGTGCCGAAAATCCAATCTATACAAAGCGCTGTGCTGCACTATTCTTTTCGCGTGGAACAATTTGTGCGTGAACAGTTGCATATCTACGTGAAAAAGTGGAAAAAATACAAAAATAAATGATGATTGGAAGGTTTTTATGCGCGTTCTGTTTTTTTATCCGAAGTCGAAAGGTTTTTATGTCAATTTTGCGCAATTTCCGCCGTTCTCTTCAATGGCATTGGCGACATTTTT
>JAITDE010000106.1 GCA_031282735.1 Oscillospiraceae bacterium
TTTGGTGTTCGGTGTGGGCAATCCACAGGCGGAAGTTCTGTTCATCGGTGAAGGTCCGGGCGAACAAGAGGATTTGCGCGGCGAACCGTTTGTGGGCAGATCGGGGCAACTGTTGGATAAATACCTGACAGGCATTGGCTTGGATCGCACGAAAAACATCTACATTGCCAACATGGTCAAGTGCCGCCCGCCGAAAAACCGCGATCCAAAGCCTGAGGAACAAGACATCTGCCTGCAATGGCTCAAACAACAGACCGCGCTGATGCAACCCAAAATTATCGTATGCCTTGGGCGCATTGCGGCGCAGCGACTGATTGGCAAGGATTTTATGGTCACGCGCGAGCACGGGCAATTCAGGCTGGCGAACGGTATTTGGCGCATGGGCACGTTCCATCCCGCCATGCTATTGCGCGATCCCCGCAAAAAAGAGCCGGCTTTGCAAGATTTTTTGGCTTTGCAGGAAAAAATACACGACGTTTGCGAACATACATATTAAACGAAATATTTTAAACAAAATATTTAAAAAAATCATAATACGCAAACACAGATTGAAAGGATGATTTCTATCAAAATCGGAGCGCAGCTTTATACCGTGCGCGGCAGCATGCAAACCCCCGATGGTATCCGCCGCACGTTGGAACGCGTCGCGGCAATTGGTTACAGATACATCCAATGTTCGGGTTTTTCCTTCGACGCGCCGGAACTTAAGGAAATTTGCGGCGCGCTTGCGCTCAAGATTCGGCTGACACACACGCCCGCCGACCGCATTGTGCATGATACGGATGCTGTGATCGCCGAGCATTTGCTGTTGGAGTGTCCTTATGTCGGCATTGGTTCAATGCCGCGGGAATATCGCACCTATGAGGGCGCAAAACAGTTTTTGCGCGATTTCGCACCCGCCATGCGAGCGTTTCACAACGCAAACCTCAAGCTCCAATATCACAATCACAGTTTTGAGTTTGAACGCTTTGCGCAGGGAACTATGTTCGACGCACTCGTGCGCGGGAGCGATCCTGATCTGTTGGGCTTCACGCTGGATGTTTATTGGGTGCAGCATGGGGGCAAAAATCCCGTTGATTTGATTGACGATTTGCATGGGCGGATTGACGTTTGCCACTGCAAAGACATGGCGATCAAAGACAACGCACAGCGGTTTGCCGCCATCGGCGACGGAAATTTGCGCTGGCAGCCGATTTTTGACGCTTTTGAACGCGCGGGAACGCAATACGCTTTTGTGGAGCAGGACGACTGCTACGGTGAAGATCCAATTGACGAACTGGAACGCAGTTTTCGCTTTTTGCAAAAATCAGAGCGTCCATCGCATAAAAATCAATAAGGAGACCGATTATGCCAAACACTGTTATTCTCGAAACATCCGCCCGCCATTTGCACGTGACACAGGAACACCTGCGCGCCCTCTTTGGTGAGGATGCAACACTCACGCCGAAAAAAGATCTTTCACAGCCCGGACAATTCGCTTGTGAGGAACGCGTCGCCGTCGTTGGTCCCAAAGGATCATTCGCCTCCGTGTCCATTCTCGGACCCGTTCGCTCCGCCACGCAGGTGGAACTGTCGCTCACAGACGCGCGATCCATCGGGCTTCGCATCCCCGTGCGCGAAAGCGGCGATATCGCGGGCAGTCCCGGGTGTAAACTTGTCGGTCCGCGCGGCGAGGTGACGATTGAAACGGGGGTTATCGCCGCGAAGCGTCACATCCACGCAACGCCCGAGGATGCCGCCGCTTATGGTTTGCGGGATAAACAGATCGTCTCGATCAAATATGACGGCGACGGGCGTAGCATTGTTTTCGGCGATGTTGTGGTGCGCGTGAATCCGGGTTATGCCCTTGCTGCGCATATCGACACAGATGAATCTAACGCGGGGAGCGTTTTGCCGGGCGCGTCGGGCGAAATCATTGCGTAAGAATCACAATCAAACATAGTTGAAATGATCAATGATAAACCATCAATTAAAAAGGGGGATTTGTTGTGGTTGAATTGCCTGGTGATTATCAAGGCGCGGTGCCGTTCGGCGATTTGGGAATCATCGCCCTGCCGGGTTGTGAAAATCTTGCGGATCGGATTGACAAATACATTGCGTCCTGGCGCAAAGAATATGCAAAAACACTGCCGAAAGACAGCATTTTATCGCATTATATCAAGGACAGCTATTTGATCACCGCGAATATCGCGCGGTTTGGAACAGGCGAAGGCAAGGCGACCATTGCGCAATCGGTGCGCGGGTATGACTTGTTTTTGATTTGTGATTGCTTCAACCATGGCGTGGAATACACCATGTACGGCAAGCAATTTCCCACAAGCCCCGACGAACATTTTGCAAACCTCAAGCGTGTTATCAGCGCGGCGGCGGGCAAGGAACGCCGCTTGACGGTGATTATGCCGATGCTTTATGAGGGACGACAGCACGGGCGTTCCACGCGTGAATCGCTCGACTGCGCGATGGCGTTGCAGGAACTTGTTAGCCTTGGCGTAAAAAATATTATCACATTCGACGCCCACGATGCCCGTGTGCAAAACGCAATACCCAATTGCGGCTTTGAAAACGTTCCGACAATTTATCAAATGATCAAGGCGTTGATCCGCAATGTGCCCGATATCAACATCGACAAAGATCACTTGATGGTGATCTCGCCCGATGAGGGAGGCATGAAACGCAGCATTTTCTACTCCTACATGTTGGGCGTGGATTTGGGGATGTTCTATAAACGCCGCGACTACTCCGTCATCAAAAACGGGCGCAATCCCATTGTGGCGCACGACTTTTTGGGAGGCAACGTGGAGGGCAAGGATGTGATTGTCGTCGACGATATGATTGCCTCGGGCGACTCGCTGATTGAGGTCGCAACAACGTTGAAGGAACTTGGCGCGGCGCGTGTTTTTTGTTGCGTTTCGTTCGGATTGTTCACAGATGGCACAGCACGTTTCAACGCCGCTTATCGCTCGGAGATTTTCACCAAAATATTCACCGCGAACATGGTTTATACACCTCCTGAAGTGAGCGCCAACCCCTGGTATTGCAGTGTTGACATGGCAAAATACATCTCGTTTTTGATCGACACGATCAACCACGACAAATCGGTCAGCAAACTCCTCACGCCCGCCGACCGCATTCAAAAATTGCTGGTGGATAAAGGGTTTCGTCTGGGATGACTTGCTTTTTCTGAAAAAACAATGTGATCGGAGCACATAATGCGCAACATCAAAGACATTTCGCTCGCGCCGTCAGGAGCGCAAAAAATTGCGTGGGTTCGCCGCAACATGCCGCTGCTGAACAAATTGGAAGCGGATTTCGGCGCGGAAAAACCGTTCAAAGGTTTGCGCGTCGCGTTGTCGGTGCATCTGGAGGCAAAAACGGCGTACCTATGCCAAGTGCTGGCCGCAGGTGGCGCGGAAATGTGGGTGACGGGCAGCAATCCCCTTTCAACACAGGACGATGTCGCGGCCGCGCTCGCGCAAAGCGACATGCGGGTTTTTGCTATGCATGGATGCGACGACGACACCTACAACGCGCATATCCGTGCCGTTCTCGCGCCGGGACCGCATATCATCATCGACGACGGCGGCGATTTGGTGGAATCTTTGCGCAAAAATTTTCCGCAGCATATCCCCAACGTGATCGGCGGATGTGAGGAGACGACCACGGGGATTTTGCGCTTGACCGCACTGCATCAAAAAGGCGAATTGCCGTTCCCCATGATCCGCGTCAATGATGCCGATTGCAAGCATTTGTTCGACAATCGCTATGGCACGGGGCAAAGCGTATTTGACGGCATCAACCGCACGACTAATTTGATTGTCGCCGGAAAAACCGTTGTTGTGGCGGGCTACGGTTGGTGCGGTAAGGGTGTCGCCATGCGCGCAAAAGGTCTGGGCGCACAGGTGATTGTGACGGAAATTGATCCCGTCAAAGGGATCGAAGCGATCATGGACGGTTTTGCGGTTCTTCCGATGGCTGCCGCCGCAGGGAAGGGCGATTATTTCATCACCGTTACGGGTTGTTGCGGCGTGATTACGATGGATCACATGATGCGAATGCGGGATGGCGCGATACTGGCCAACGCGGGGCATTTTAATGTTGAAATTGATGTCGCCGCGCTCGCCGAAACGGCGGTCAAAATCACGGAAATGCGGCAAAATATCACGGGATATGAACTGCCCAACGGACGCACGATATGCTTGCTTGCCGAGGGTCGTCTGGTCAATTTGGCGGCGGGGGACGGACACCCCGCGGAAATTATGGACATGAGTTTTGCTATCCAAGCCCTGAGTGCGCGCTGGCTCGCGGAGCATCCCGACGAAGCGAAGGCGCAAATGCTTTTGCCCGTGCCGCGAGCGATTGACCATCACGTGGCAAGCCTAAAACTGGCGTATTTGGGTATGCGCGTGGACAAATTGACGCCCGCGCAAGCGGAGTATTTGGGACGATACGCATCAGAATAAAAATATTCAGGATAAAATAAAGCAAAAGCCCTTGCGTTTTTCAAAAAATATGGTATAATGTTGGAGTTATGGAGAGTTGTCCGAGTTGGTCGAAGGAGCACGACTGGAAATCGTGTAACGGCCTAAAACCGTTCGAGGGTTCGAATCCCTTGCTCTCCGCCATTAGGAACAAATGCGAACCCGACCCGATTCTTTTTTTGTCGGGGAGGCGTTCGCTTTTTCCTTTCCGTTACCAGAGGACGGCTGGGACGATAAAACAAACCGAAAGGGTGGCGGCAAAATGACCGACATACTCGGGGGAGAACGCTTTGTGAACGTTGAACCAATCGACAAAGGTTGGTCAGAGGACAAGAAATACTGCGTCACCGACACCAGCGGGACAAAATATCTGCTCCGCGTTACGCCGATAGAGCGGTATGAAGTCCGCAAGTCTTTATTTGATATGCTTGAGCGCGTTGCCGCGCTTGGCGTTCCCATGTGCCTGCCGATTGAATTTGGCATTTGCGTGGACGGCGTTTATTCTCTCCAAAGCTGGATTGACGGCGAGGATTTAGAAGCGGTGTTGCCGTTGCTGCCCGAAACGGAGCAGTACGTTTTAGGCTTGAAGTCCGGCGAGATTGCGCGGAAAATGCACACCATCCCCGCGCCGGACGCACAAGAAGAATGGGCGTCAAGATTTAATCGAAAAATAGACTTCAAAATCCAAAAATACCGCGAGTGCGGTCTGCGCTTTGACGGCGACGATTATGTTATTGAGTACATCAAGATAAACCGCCGTTTACTTGAAAACCGCCCGCAGTGTTTTCAACATGGCGATTATCATGTCGGCAACATGATGATAGATAGCGATGAGTTGAAAATCATCGACTTCGACCGCTACGATTTCGGCGATCCGTGGGAAGAATTTAACCGCATCGTGTGGAGCGCGGCAATAAGCCCGCATTTTGCGACAGGACAGCTATGCGGTTATTTTGGCGGTGAACCGCCGCTTGAATTTTTCAAGCTACTTGCGTTTTACATTGCAAGCAATACGCTATCCTCAATATATTGGGCGATTCCATTCGGGCCATCCGACCTCGATACCATGATGAAGCAATCGCAGGATGTGTTGGCATGGTTTGACAATATGCGGAATCCTGTGCCAACTTGGTATCTCAAAGACTTCTATATCCAATGAACGGATGGGCGTACCGTATAAACTCAAATCGCCGTTTGATTTTTCGTTTCTCAGCAAATACGGCAGGGTTTTCAAGGTCTACGACGACCAAGACTCTGGCAACATTTGCTTCGGTGTGACAGACGAAGATAAACAGTATTTCATAAAATTTGCGGGCGCACCGACTGACCGGGCTTGCGTGAGTGCCGATGAAGCCATTGCCAACTCGAAACTCACAGTACCGATTCACAAAGACTTAGCCCATCCAACTCTTATTCGGTATATAAGTAGCAAAGCAATCGGCATAGTTCGCGTTGAACTGCGCCGATTGCTTTTTTGCCGATTTGGTTGTATCGTTACGTCAACCATTGCGTCGAATGTTTCTCTTTTTACGCCGATAATTTGTTTAAA
>JAITDE010000004.1 GCA_031282735.1 Oscillospiraceae bacterium
ATGGATTGCTCGGCGCGAAACTCAATTTGCACAAGGTGCTGGTTTGGGGATCTTTTTTTTGCGCGATTGCCTATCTTGCGGTATGTTTTTCGCCGATCAAGGCACTTTCTCTGGTCGTCGTCGCGATGATGGGTTTGTTGGTGAGTTTGCTTTGGCCGGGGACGCTGTCGGCGGCATCCAAGCTTTTGCCGATGGCGGGCGCGTCGATGTTCGCGCTCTTGGCGGCGGGCGGCGATATCGGGGCTTCCGCCGGACCATGGTTTGTCGGCGTGGTGATTGATGCCGCAATGGGTGGATTACCCGACGCGCTTACGGATACGCTCTCCTCGGAATCGTTTGGTTTGCGTGTTGGGATGGCGGTCGGCGCGGTGTTCGCCCTCATATCGGTGATCGCGCAAAGGCGGCTTCAGAGGGCGGAACGAGAGAACGGAGCCAAAAATACAAACCCATAACCTGTGAATCGCTTCTCAACGTGTCGTCTAATTTGCCCCGTATGCTCCAATATTTTCCTAACATTCGCCGTTCGATTGCCAAATGGTGGATGTTACGTTTTTTTTATGAAAATGTGTTACAAAAAATTGCCGAACGCCGTTGACTTTCATGCGTTGGCGGTGTAACATGTTGAAGTAAGGAGCGCAGATAGTTTCTTGCAAGAATTTAAAAACATAGGGAAACCCGAAAGGAAAGAATGGATATGTTCAAAAGAGAAAAGTCGAAATGGATGGTTGCGTTGTTGTTGTGCGTCATGTGCCTTGGACTTTGTGTGTCTTTTATGGCGGCGCCGACACTGGCTGATCCGGACGAAGAAGGCGAAACAGTCTCAACAACTGAAAGCAGTTCGGTGTCCGAAACATCGAGCGAATCTTCCAGTGAATCAAGTGTGTCTTCAAGTGAATCATCAAGTGTGTCATCAAGTGAATCATCAAGCGTGTCTTCAAGTGTGTCTTCCAGTGAATCTTTAGAATCCGCAACCAGCACGACCGAGAACACAGAGAAGACTGCGGTGCGCGCCGTTGCGGGATATAAAAACCTTTTTGAAATGCTTGGCGAGGACGGCAAATCGAAAGAACCTCGCGAACTTTACTATGCGGTTGGCGGCAGTCTTCAACCCGCCTATGCGGTCGGCGAAAAATATTACACCGCCGCGCCGGGTTACGACGCACTCTTCCTCGCGATTGCCGCGAACGGAACACTGAACACCAAAGATGCCATCTATCTTGGCGAAGACGGCAAATTTGGAACATTAGACGACAAGGTCGCGGAACTCAAAAGCGATATGGATTATTACTTTGAAATTGCCCAAGGTGTGTGGAAATTGATTTCCAATATCCGTGCTGATGCTTTGCCGACCACAAGCACGACCGAGTCGACAGTCACAACCACAACCACTACCACAACGCGCACCGATGCCGACGGCAACAAAATCACAACCACGACGACGACCAATTCTTTTTTGACCGCGCCGAGCGACGACGGAAAATCGGTTGTGCCGAAAACGGGCGAAACATTCAACTACGGCATTGCCGTGTGCGCCATGGCGCTCCTCATGGGCAGCGTCTATTGCGGTTACCGCTTGCTTCGCAAGGAAGACGACCGCACAATGGCATAACCCCCCCTTTTACTTGCTTTTTTATCGTCCAGTCTTTGGACATTCTCCTCCCCCATCCGCCCTCCTATTCCCCTGGGAGGGCGGATCCACCTTTGTTGCAATAAACAAAAACAGCCGATCTGCGAAAAAACGCAACAGATCGGCCGTTTTGCTATCTTATACCAACGCGATGTAGCTATATTGCGTTCCCGCAAGGTTAAGCCCCGATCCGGTTGTGCCGATGGAGACACCGCTGCCTGCGCGTACGCGAAATCCCGTCGTCGTAATTTCCACTCCCATGCTCCCGAGCGCACCGATCGCAAAAGCCGCGTAGATCGTGGTGCTTTGGTTGGAAAAATTCGGGTGTGCCGTCGGCATTTGCGGCGCGGCGACAAAAACGGCTTTGGGATGCAATCCCAACGCAATCGTTTGCGATGCCGTGCCGTCGCCGTAGAACGTACCCACGCGGTATGGTTCGTCCAAAAACGCCTTTTCCACCGCGCTCACATGAATATTGTTGTTCGTGACGTGGCTGCCGCAGAGGAGTTCTTTGCTCATGAATGATTGGAGCGTCAGTCCCGTGCTGTCGGCGGGGCAAAAATCCGCGAGCACATCCGCCCAAGCCTGCAGAACAAAAGCATCCGTGTCGCGCTGTGCCGCTATGTCTTCGCAGCCTGAGGTTTCAATGTTTAAATCGCTGGCATACGTGAGCAAATCCAGCACGGTCGTGAACATGCTGTGGCAGGTGTCGCCGCCCTGCGAAAACGGCACGTGGATGGTAAAACGCAAGCGTATGGACGCGCTGCGGCAATATTCCTGCCGCTCCAATACGCCGTCGTCGTTTTCCACGAATTTGTCCGTCAGGCGAACAGAATCCATACCGACGGCAATAATCGCGTGTTTGAGCGGCACCGCCTTGCTCGCGGCGGGATATTCCGTCATAACCGTAACATTCTGCAACGGTTCTTGTTCGCTCAGCCAAGCGGCAATCACCGATGGCATTGCGCTAATCGCACTCATATTGCCTCCTACTCCACCATACTGCGTATGGTCGCCCAGATATGGCTTGGATTTTCGCCGAAATAAACCACTTCCGCGCGGTCGATCGTGTAACGCTCGCCGCCGCATTGTATCCACATATCGCGCCCGAGTTTGGTGATATCATGTTCGGGGGGACCCAAAAACAAGTAGTATCCCTCTCGGTTGAATCCAATGGGTGTGTTCACGCCGCCCAGATACATTTTATTTTTGTACCGCAAGGGCTGGATGAACGCGCCGAACTGTTCGGATTGCCAACCATCCGGCAGGCACAAAAATACTTGACGCCCAAAGCGTTCCATCATTTGTTTGAGTTCGTTCATCGTTCGCCCTCGTCGCGGCGATAGGCGACGCTGTCCGCCGCAAAACCAGTGTCGCGGAAGAGTGTTTGCGCCGCCGCCAAAGCGTTATCCCGCATTGTAGCCGCCATAGCGATACGTTTGGCGCGTTCGTTCTTATGAACACTGATATCCCCCGCCTTGAACACCGCGATGTCGTCGCCGATGCTTTCCTGATGCATCAAAAGCATATAGTGGGCAATGCTTGCCGCGGCGGCGTCCACGCGCGGGTCGTCAGGGCTAACACCGTCTTTGAGCAGGGGAGACAGCTGTGCCAACGCGCTTGCGCAAAACGGCAGTGCGTCACGCGCGGCGTTATCGTCGAGGTGTGTCAGCAGGCGGAGCTGCCCCAAAGTTGACCATTGGCTCATCTGCGTTTCCTTTCGTTCAAATATCAATTAAGCCAGCACTTTTGAGGCATCGGGGAAGATCTTCGCAAAACCGACGGTTGCGGTGATGGCGGCACGGTCAAGCTGACGGTCGATCAATTTGTCATAATCCGTCACAACGTCGCCCGCTTTCACCATTTCGAGCGCGCATGTGCTGTCGAGCGCGACAATTTTGCCTGCGGGCACGGCGGCGGATTTGATGAGCTGCGCACCCAGCGGCGTCACCATTTTGCCTGTTCCGTGGAAGTTCAAACCCGCGACGGCGTCGCGCAGTTCGGTGAGCGACAGCAATTGCTGCATCTGCGCGGCGGGCGCAAGCAAGGCGGTCATTTGGTATGGCTCAAAGCTGTTCCATAGAGCTATCAAATCGGCGTAGCTCACGGCGCTGCCTGCCATCTCAACTTCCGCCGCCGCCGTGTTGGCGTTCCCATCGCCGTTGATCAAAACACTGACGGCATTCGAGAGCAGATTTTTCGCGATCGCCGCGCCAATTTGCCGCAATGTGACGGCGAAGAGGTCAAGGCGGTGCAAACGCACGGATTCATAGGACGCGTTGAGGACGCGTCCTATTTTTTTCATGTCCACAAGGCTTGCCTTGGTGCGCAGTTGGGTTTCGGGCAAAAGATCGCCTTGGGCGACTGGCGCGGCCGCGTCTCCCACACCTGCCGCGCTGCTCACGGAGCGATAGTCTAAACCCTCAATGTAGGTTGTGGTCGCGACGATGCTCGGGAGCAAATCGGCGCGTTCCAGACCTTGGCGCACGGCGCGGGCGATGAATTCGGGAAACAGAGCCGCCGTCTCGCCGGACTGAAAGAATTTTTCCACGCGATCGCTCCCCGAACCGCTGACGCGGATGCCGAACCGTTTGAGCTGACGCTCATAGGCATCCAAACCCGCAAGAGGGGTGCCGGCATAATTTTGGCTGGGGTCGATGGATTCCAGCGCCTGGGTAAACGATTTGCCCGCTGTGTAAAGCCCTTTTTCCAAACGGATGGTATCGAATGACATATGTTTTACTCCTTTTTTTATGTTTATTTGTTTTGATTGATTTCTTTATACTTTTTCTTTGAATAAAAAAGTATCAGCATTTGAATTCGGTGTTTGCTTGGGTGGTTTGCGTGCCGAGCCGGCTCAATTGCGGGTGCAGGGGGATCGCCTTGCAGGCGCGTTGCTCAAAGATTTTGGCGACTTCCTCAAGCTGCCGCGTTTGCAGGCTTTCGCACATGGAACGCAGGGCGTCCGTTCCCATCTCAGGCATTGCCAACGCGCCGAAACGCATGGATTTCGCCAACAGATTGGTGCGGTAATCCCGCCCGTCCTCCGCCAGTTCTTCCAATATATTGAGATGCCTTTGCAACGTCTGCACTTCATCGGCTTCAAGCCGAAGGCTTTCGCCTGCCGCCAGTTTCTTTTTGATTTCGACCACTGTGCATGCGCTCCTTTCGTTTTGATTCGGTTTTGCGTCCGCGATTTTGCCTTTTTTGCGTTTGATCACGCCCGCCGCCGGCTGTGCGGGAACGGCGACAAACGAAAACTCGTAGGCATCCGTCGGCTCTTCGAGTTCAACAAAACAGCGTTTCCCGTTTTCGATTTGCCCCTTGGCGTGTTTGCATCCGCCGCGCCCGAACGGCTTGCCGCAAACACTGCAGCGTGCGGTTTTGACGGCGCAGGAGACGCTGACCTCTTTTTGAATACCCGCGTCAATCGCGTCGATCAGCGGCTGGTTTGCCGCGTTGCGCAGCATATACGCCTTGCCGATGAGCTGTGCGTAGGGTTCGCCCAAACTGTTTTGCTTAACGCTTTCCGTAATCAGTTCTGTGTCATAAAGACGCATCACTTGATCGTTCGCTTTCATGCTGTGGTCAAAAATACCCGTTTTTCCCACAAAGAGTTTTGCCAAAACCTCCAGCGATCGGGTTGGAAAACGTTCGCCGTCGCGGTCGATCTCATTGTCGCACAATACGCACGAAAACACATACAACGTATCCGCCGCAAGCTTTTTGCGCGTGTAGGTATGGATTTTCGCAAGATCTTCCGCAGTGGGCATACAAGGCGTCAGATTGCTTTCGATTGGTTTTTCAAAATCCATTGGTACTCCTTTCAGGCTTGTCAAAAATATCTTCCGGTTGCCGAGCCATGTGTTCCGATTCCCGCAAGGCGGCGGCTTGCGCGCGCAAGAGCGCGGCGCGGCTGAGTTCCACTTCGTCCGCCAGCGAAATATTTTCCCACATCACGCGGCAATCGCCCTGTTCGCCCCACAAGCGCAGCAGTGTACTGCTGAGCCTGAGCAAAACGGGTGTCAGTGTGCGGCGATAGGATTCCAGTTCGCTTGTGAGCAAGTCGGCTTGTTGGCTGCTCATGCGTTCCGTGCTGGACCAAGTCAAGCCCAGCAGGAACGGAGGTAAACCCGTTTTCGCGACAATCTGCTCCAAAAGTTGCCGCACAGGAATTTCGCTGTCGGGAATGGGCGCGTCCGCGCCGATGACCTGAATGCGCACGTCGCCCGTCGCAATAAAATCACGAACGCCCGCGCCGTCCTGCATTGCCGCTTGCCATCCCTGTGCCAGTGCCTGTGCGCGTTCCTGCACGCGGGTGCGTTCGGCGGGATCGTTGGCGGGATTATAAATCACCGAAAACCGCACGTTGCCGAGACGTTCCCAATTTTGCTCCACGCTGTTCAGGATTTGCAGCAGCACACGGCTCACGTAAGGCAGACCTTTCAGCAACGAATTGCCCGCCAACGCTCCCGGCGACGGATTGAGTACGCTCAAAAACACCAATTCGGGGTTGGGAACGGGGATCAATCCGCCCGCCGCACCCGCGCAAACTTCCACGTTCACTTCGTCCGCGCTCCGCCGCAATGTGATCCCCTCCAGCGACGCGTTCCAGAGTGCCGCCGGTTCGCCGCCGCTCGTCAGCACCAACTCGCCCAACGCCGTTCCCTGCGTGAGCAACTGTTCAAAATAGCTCGACACAAAGGCATATATCCCCAGCTGATTGCCGCCGACCGAAACCGTTTCAAAAAAATCGCGCAGTTTATTTTCGGCGCGGCTGTTGCCGCAAGAGACCTCAAAGCCGCCCAGCAGGCGGACAAGTCGAAAAATTGCCGCGTCGATGATCGGCACGGATTCTCGCAATGTCGTATAGATTCGCGCCTCGCCCGCGGGGCTGAACACATCCATCCGCACCGGTTGTGATTGCCCGCTGTGCGCGCGCAATTCCTGAAACGGCGGGCTTTGTCTGCCGCGCGCGCTGAGCACGGGCGGCACGGTTGGCGGGGGATTCGTTTGTTTGCGTCTTCCCCAAAGCGTTCGTGCGTTTGCCAAATCAAATCATCCTTTCGTTTTAAAAATATGACCATTGTTATCTGTTGCGTCGATTGATTGTCGTTTTGCGCATTCTCTAAAATCCTGCGTCCGGAACGCCGCGCGTCTGCGGCGAACTCCTTTCAATCCGCGCAATGCCGCCCGCAAAAAAGCCGTCGCCGTCGTCTTCCCGCGCCTGAATGCCAACCACAAAATAGCGAATATCATCCATGGCGTGATCGTGTTCTTTGCGCGGCGCGTCTTTGCCGCCGCCCTCTTCCCAGCGGTATTGCCCAAATTCGCGGATGCTGTTCTTGCATTGGCTCGAAAAAATAATTTTTTCCCGCTGTAACGCGTCGGCAACCTTGCGGATGCCGTAGACCACATCATTTTGCGCGGGCTGCACACGGAATGTTCCGTGCCGCCGAATGCACTCCAAAAAACTTGCGGCGGATGGATCGCAAATCACAAGGCCAATCTCACGCCCGGCCGCCAAGGATTTCAGCGCGGCATAATGCTCCTCATCCGTGCGCTGGACGCCTTGTTTGCGACTGTCCCAATAATATTCATCCAACCGCACCCAACGCGAGCCGTCTTTGCCCCACAATCCAAAGGACGACGGATTGACCGTGCCGTAATCGCACGAAACGCAGTATTGTTCGCACACAAGCGGCGGGTTTTGCGTCACGTGTTTTTCTTCCGCGAACATCGGATAGACCAAGCCATCCGCGGCAATCCACTTGCCCTCCACAAAGCGCGTGTAGAAAACACCGGAATACAAACTGCGGTAACGCGCCCGCGTCGCTTCGCTTAACCCCGGATTATCGTCCATCGTGAAGTGCAGGTAGAGCATCTTTTTTTGTTCGGATTCAGTAATCCAATCCACAAAAAACCAGTGCTTGGGGTACGCGGGATTGCAGTTGAACCACAGGCGCGAACCATCCAGCGAACAACGCGCGATCGCCTGCTCCACAAACGAACGCGCCATGAGCGCGACTTCGTCGAACATCACGCCGCCTAACGTCATTCCTTGAATCAGCGACGCGCTGCCTTCGTCTTTGCCGCCGAACAGATAAAAGCGGTTTGTGTGCCCCGCAAAAGTGATTTCAATCAAATTACGGCTGCGTTTTTCTTCGCAGGCAAAGCCGATTTCGCACAATTGCGGCACACACGGCTCGATCACGTTGCGCCGGATGGAAGCAATCGTTTTGCCGCAAATCGCAAAGCTTGTGCCGGAAAATCGCATGGATGCCCATGTGATGAACGACACCGTCATTGCCAATGTTTTGCCCGACCGCACCGCGCCGTCGCAGATGATGCCGGCCAAATCATGATCTTTGCTTTGCGGCATCCACCAACTGAGCACGCGTTTTTGCTTGGGTGAATAGTGTGAAATCCGTTTGTTATTGGGCAGTCGCTTCATTCGTCCGCATCCTCCTCCGCAGCGCGGGAGAGTGCGCGGCAAAAAGCCTCCGCGCCGCCGAACTCGTCTTGCGTTTTCTCCAACGCCGCAAGATGTTCCAGCGCTTCGCACCTGTCAAAAAACTTGAGTTCCATCCCGCCGCCTTTGGGACGCTTGATATCGCAGACGTTGAAGATGTCCAGTTGTTCCAGCCATGCCTCCGTCGGCGCTTCCTCCAAAAACAGCAGTTTCAGCGCGTCCGTGCCCGAACCAAACGCCAACCGCCGATAGCCGGCCGCCGCGTCCTTGTGCCGTTGCGCCAACGCCTGCTGACGCGCGATTTCCGCTTGGATATCGTCCCGTGCCAGCAATCGTCTGCCCGCGCGCGCCGCGCCGTGCTTGAATCCTGATTGCGCCGCCGCCTCACGCGCGTTGCGCGTTTCGCAAAATGCCGCGCAAAAGGCGGTCTCCGGCGCGGTCAAAGGTTTTTGCCGGGATTTTTTTGTCTTCCGTTGCATTTGTCCACTCCTTTGTTTATTTCACACCATTCCCGCTGAACGCGAACAATCGAACGCCAAAAACGTTCTGATTGGATTATTTTCGGTGAATTCCGTTGAATTTTTGCTGATTTTGACTTTTTACGATTATTTTTGCGGTCAAAATCTTTCTGAAGAAGCCGTTACACGCAGTTCAGAAAATTGATTTTCGTGGGCTTGACAAGTCAGCCACACCTGTTGTATAATATAGTGAGTTGTTAGGGGGAATGTGCATGACTGGAGAACCGCGCTTTCTTGTGCTGGAAAATG
Source organism: Oscillospiraceae bacterium (assembly GCA_031282735.1). Classification (GTDB taxonomy): domain Bacteria; phylum Bacillota; class Clostridia; order Oscillospirales; family Acutalibacteraceae; genus WRMQ01. The sequence goes on from JAITDE010000004.1 coordinate 8,867, forward strand.
GGCGTGTGTTCGCGGGCGTCGGTTTCGGCGCGTCGGCGGACTGTGCGCTTGGTGAAGTCGTTTTTACAACGAATATGACAGGATACGCCGAAACGTTGACCGACCCCAGTTACGAAGGTCAAATCGTGGTGCAAACGTTTCCGTTGATTGGCAATTATGGCGTTAACGATGCCGATTACGAAAGCCGTCAGCCGTTCGTGCAAGGCTATATTGTTAAAGAATGGTGTCAAACGCCTTCGCATTTTGCGAGCAAGGAGGCGATTGACGCTTTTTTGAAGCGGCACAACATCCCGGGGCTTTGCGGAGTGGATACACGCGCGCTCACCAAACTCATCCGCTCGGCGGGGGTTTTGCGCGGTGCGCTGACGGACGATCCCGCGAAGGTTACACCCGACGCCTTGCAAGCATTCCACATCGGCGATGCCGTGCGGCGCGTTACGACGCGGGAAGCGTTGCGGTATCCGATCGAAAACGCGAAGCACAAAGTTCTGCTGTGGGATTTCGGCGTCAAAAACAGTTCCGTGCGCCGCCTCAACGAGCGCGGATGCGACGTGACTGTGATCCCGTCGTTTTGGACGGCCGAACAAATTCAAGCCGAACGTCCCGACGGCGTTTTGCTCTCGAACGGTCCGGGAGATCCCGAAACGAATCAAACCATCATTCAGGAACTAACCAAACTCACAAAGATGGGTATTCCGATTTTTGGAATTTGTTTGGGGCATCAGCTGCTTGCGCTCAGCCAGGGCGCGGCGACCGAGAAGCTCAAATACGGGCATCGCGGCGGCAACCATCCCGTGCGTGACCTGCTGACGGGGCGCACGTTCATCACCAGCCAAAACCACGGTTACGCGGTCAAACCGGACAGTCTGCCGCCCAACGCCGTTCTGCGTTTTGTCAACGCCAACGACGGCACATGCGAGGGCGTGGATTACAACGATTTTGCGGGTTTTTCGGTGCAGTTCCATCCCGAAGCCTGCGCAGGTCCAAAAGACACTGAGTTTTTATTCGATCGCTTTGCGGCGATGCTTTGATAACACCGAAGGGGGGAATGTGTTTTGCCACTCAAGGCAGGCATTCAAAAGGTACTCGTCATCGGCTCAGGACCCATTGTGATTGGGCAGGCCGCCGAGTTCGACTATGCGGGCACACAAGCTTGCCGTGCGTTGCGCGAGGCAGGGCTTGAAATTGTGCTGATCAACTCCAACCCCGCCACCATCATGACGGATCAAAATATGGCGGATAAAATCTACATTGAACCGCTCACGGTTGAAACCGTCAAACGCGTGATTCTCAAAGAGCAACCCGACAGTATTTTGCCGACGCTCGGCGGGCAGACGGGCTTGACGCTCGCCATGCAATTGGCGAAGGAGGGCTTTTTCGCGCGGCATAACGTGCAACTGCTCGGCGCGCGCCCCGACACCATTGATAAAGCCGAAGACCGCCAGAAGTTCAAGGACACCATGCTGGAAATTGGTCAGCCGTGCATTCCGTCGCAGGTCGTCACGGATATTGAAAGCGCGGTTGTGTTTGCCAATCAGATCGGCTATCCTGTGATCGTGCGTCCCGCATTCACGCTTGGCGGCGCGGGCGGTGGATTTTGTGACGACGAAGCGCAATTGCGCGAAATCGCTTCGGGCGGCTTGCGTTTAAGCCCCATTCATCAGGTTTTGATTGAAAAAAGCGTCGCGGGCTGGAAAGAAATTGAATATGAAGTGATGCGTGATGCCATCGGCAACGTGATCACCGTTTGCTCCATGGAAAACTTCGACCCTGTTGGTATCCATACGGGAGACAGCATCGTCGTCGCGCCCACCTTGACGCTGGCCGACAAAGAATATCAAATGCTCCGCAGCGCCGCGCTGAACATCATCTCCGCGCTTGGTGTGGAGGGCGGATGCAACGTGCAGTTCGCCTTGCATCCAACCACATATGAATATGCCGTGATTGAGGTCAATCCGCGCGTGTCGCGGTCGTCCGCTTTGGCGTCAAAAGCGACGGGATATCCCATTGCGAAAGTCGCGGCGCAAATCGCCATCGGCTTCACGCTCGACGAAATCCCCAACGCCGTCACGGGCAAAACCATGGCGTGTTTTGAGCCGGTGCTTGATTATATCGCGCTCAAATTCCCGAAGTGGCCGTTTGATAAGTTCATCTTTGCAAGCCGCAAGCTCGGCACGCAGATGAAAGCCACGGGCGAAGTGATGAGTTTGGGTGATTCGTTCGAAAACGCCTTGCTCAAGGCGGTGCGCGGCGTTGAAATCTCGCGCGATGCCCTGCGTGTGCCGCGCTGGATGAACGCGCCGACCGATGAACTGCTGGAATCCATTGCCGTTGGCACGGACGAAAGGCTTTTCCAAATCTTTGAGCTGATGCATCGCGGGATATCGACCGAAAAAATCCACGCAATCACATTGATTGATAACTATTTTTTGGATAAACTCCAAGGCATGGCGGCGTTTGAAAAATCAATTGCACAACGCCCCATGCGTGAGGAGCAATATAGGCAGGGCAAGCGTTTGGGTTATCCCGACACCGCGCTTGCCCGCATCAGCGGTAACCCGTTGCCCGCCAAACCGACACCCGTTTTCCGCATGGTGGATACCTGCGCGGGCGAGTTCGACACCGTTACGCCCTATTTTTATTCCGTGCCCGAGGGCGTGGACGAAACCGCGCTGATGCCGCAAACCGACAAACCCCGCGTTGTTGTGCTTGGTTCCGGACCCATCCGTATCGGGCAGGGGATTGAATTTGACTACGCCAGTGTGCGCTGTGTGCGCGCACTCCAAGACTTGGGCTACGAAGCGATTATCATCAACAACAACCCCGAAACCGTTTCGACCGATTTCGACACCGCCGACAGGCTCTACTTTGAGTCTTTGACGGCGGAGGATGTTGACGCGATTCTAAAACTTGAAAAACCCGTCGGCGTGGTGGCGGCATTCGGCGGGCAAACCGCAATCAAGCTCGCCAAATTTTTGAGTGACAACCAATATCCGATTTTGGGCACGTCGTTCGACGGCATTGACCGTGCCGAAGACCGCGAACGTTTCGACGCGTTGCTTGCCAAAGTGGATGTCAAACGTCCGGCGGGTTTGACCGTTATGACGACAGAAGATGCCATCAGCGCGGCGCACACGCTGGGCTATCCCGTGCTCGTGCGCCCTTCCTACGTGCTCGGCGGGCAGAACATGAGCATCGCCAACAGTGACGGCGAAATGCGCGAATTCATGGGCGTTATCCTCTCGGGCGGCGTGGAAAATCCCGTGCTTGTGGATAAATATCTCATGGGTACGGAAATTGAGGTCGACGCGATCTGCGACGGCGAAGAGATCTTGATCCCGGGCATCATGGAGCACATTGAGCGCACGGGTGTGCATTCGGGCGATTCCATTGCCGTCTACCCCGCCATCCATGTGAACGACGACATGGTGGAGACCATCGTGGGCGCGACCAAACGCATCTCGCTGGAACTGGACATCAAAGGAATTGTCAATATACAATATATTATATACAACGGCGAGCTGTATGTAATTGAAGTCAACCCGCGTGCGTCGCGCACCGTGCCTTACATCAGCAAGGTGACGGGCGTGCCCGTGGTGGAACTTTGCACACGCGCGATGCTCGGCGAGAAACTTGTCAGCATGGGCTTCGGCACGGGATTATATGAATCGTCGCCCTATTTTGCCGCGAAAGTCCCCGTGTTTTCGTTTGAAAAACTCCATGGTGTCGACACCCAGTTGGGACCTGAGATGAAATCCACAGGTGAAGTGCTCGGCATCGGCAAAACCTTGCAGGAGGCTCTCTACAAAGGGCTTTTGGCGGCAGGGTTCACGATGGAGCGCGGCGGCGGCGTGCTGATCACCGTCCGCAACCAGGACAAACACGAAATACCCGATTTGGCGAAAAAATTCGCCCTGCTCGGTTTTCGTCTCTATGCCACCGAGGGCAACGCGCAAACATTGCGCGCATCCGGTTTGGATGTCACGACTGTTTCCAAAATACATGAATCCGAACAAAACACCGCGACTTTGATCGAAAGCGGCGCAATCCAATATGTCATTTCCACGTCCGCCAAAGGACGCGATCCCATGCGTGACAGCGTCAAAATCCGTACGCTGTCCACGCGCCTTGGCATACCGTGCCTCACGTCGATCGACACCGCGAACGCGCTGGTCGACAGTTTGCGCAGTCGCTTCAACGAACACAACACGGAACTTGTGAACATTACCGCCATGCGCACGCACAAATTGCGGCTTAAGTTCACAAAGATGCAGAGTTGCGGAAACGATTACATCTATTTCAACTGCTTCAACCAAACGATTGAATCGCCCGAGTCCCTTGCGGTTTCGCTTTCCGACAGGCACTACGGCGTGGGCGGCGACGGCGTGATCCTCATTGCGCCATCCGATTGTGCCGATGCCAAAATGCGCATGTTCAACCTTGACGGCAGCGAGGGTATCATGTGCGGCAACGGTATTCGCTGTGTGGCGAAATATCTTTATGACCAAGGCATCGTCGATCAAAAAGACATCGCCATCGAAACCCTCGACGGCATCAAAAAACTGCATCTGCAAACAACAGAGCACCGCGTCTCAAGCGTTTCGGTCAACATGGGGCAGGCGCGTCTCGATCCCGCCGGATTGCCTGTTTTGCTCAGCGGCACTAGCGTCGTCAACCGCCCTGTTGCGGTGCGAGGCAAAACATTCAACATCACCTGCGTTTCCATGGGCAACCCGCACTGCGTGCTGTTTTTTGAACATTCCCCCGATATCGTCCCTGTGGAAGAAATCGGTCCGTTGCTGGAACATGCCGAAACGCTCTTCCCCGAACGCGCCAACGTCGGTTTTGCGCATGTGGTCGATGAACAGAACATCCACTTGCGCGTGTGGGAGCGCGGCAGCGGCGAAACCATGGCTTGCGGCACGGGCGCGTGCGCGGCGGTTGTTGCGGCGGTCGAAAACGGTTACTGCCCCAAAGGCGCGGATGTGCGTGTGCAACTGCACGGCGGCGATTTGTTCATCCGCTACACGGACGATGCCGTGATCATGACGGGCGATGCCGTGAAGGTGTTTGATGGGGTGCTGGATATTTGAGTGAACAACAGCCGCGGCATCATACCCGGACGTTTGAAAATTTGGATACCGAAAAGCAGTTGCGCGTTTTGCGGGCGGCGGAGGAGGTTTTCGCAACCGATGGTTATGAATCCGCCAAAATCACAAATATCGCCCGCATTGCGGATGTCAGCGTCGGCGCGCTTTATAAATATTTTGAAAACAAGCAGAATATCTATCTTTCCGTTATCCACCATTCGATTGCGCAAATGGAGGAACTGCTCACGACGCTGTCGCAGACAGATGAGGATATTTTGCTCAAGGCCGAAAAAATCATCCGCGAAATCCAACGTTTCTCGCGGCAGGATCGTCTGCTGATTAAGCTTTATCAAGGGGCGACGGCGCAAAACGATCCCGCGCTCAGCGTCGCTATGGCGACCGAAATCGAAACGGCCATGGCGCGGGTTTATGTGCAGGCCATTGAACTGGCACAGGAAAGCGGCGATATCCGCGCGGATATCGATCCGCATTTTGCCGCTTTTTTGCTCAACAGTTTTTTTATGATGCTCCAGTTTTCGTATTCCTGCGATTATCACATTGCGCGGTTTCAAATTTACACCGACGGCAAAATGATGCAAGACGACTATGTACGCACCCAAACGCTGCAGTTTTTAAAAGCGGCGCTCAAATGAATTTTGACAGAGGAGAATGTTTTATGCCATTCCAAAATCTACGCTTTGCCATTGCGCCGATTGCTTGGACAAACGACGACATGCCCGATTTGGGCGCGGAAAACACTTTTGAACAGTGCGTGAGCGAAATGGCGCTTGCCGGCTATCTCGGCTGCGAAGTGGGCAACAAGTATCCCAAAGACCGTGAGGAACTGAAAAACGCACTTGACTTGCGCGGATTGACCATTTGCAATCGCTGGTTTTCGAGTTTTTTGGCGAGCAAGCCGTTCGAGGAAGTCGCGGCGGAATTTGAAGAACAGTTGGACTTTTTGCACTACTTGGGCGCGCGCGTGATTGGCGCGTCGGAGCAAACAGGCAGTGTGCAGGGGCAACCTCTGCCCGTGTTCGACCAAAAGCCTGTTCTTGATGATGCCGGTTGGGAGTGTTTGTGCGGTGGATTGAACAAACTTGGCGAGATTGCCGTCAAAAAGGGCATGAAGCTCACGTTCCACCATCACATGGGCACGGTTGTGCAAACGGCTGAGGAAATCGACCGCCTGATGGCAAACACCGATCCCGCGCTGGTGCACCTGCTGTTCGATTCCGGACATCTCAGTTTTGCGGGGATTGATCCTATCGCGGTGCTCCAAAAGCACATCGCCCGCGTTGCGCACGTTCATTTGAAAGATATCCGTCCTGCGATAATTGCGGAGATCAAAGCCGAACAATTGAGTTTTTTAGAGGCTGTGCGTCTCGGCGCGTTCACCGTTCCGGGCGACGGCGCGGTGGATTTTGCCCCGATTCTTGCCATCTTGCAACAAGCGAACTACGAAGGCTGGATGGTCGTGGAAGCGGAGCAAGATCCCGCCAAGGCAAACCCGCTGGAATATGCCATCAAGGCGCGTGGGTATTTGAAGTCGCTGACAGGGATTTAATAATGGATCATTAATAATAATAGCAAATAATAGCAAATAATAGCAAATGAAAGAAGACATGATGAAGTATGCTTATTCTGGTTATCAACGCGGGTAGTTCGTCTCTCAAATACCAATTGATCAACATGGAGACCGAGGCGGTTCTGGCAAAAGGCGGTTGTGAGCGTGTGCGGCTCAACGGAAGCAAAATCAGCGGAAAAACAGGCGACGGACGTGAATTTGCTTTTGAAACCCCCATGCAAGATCATACGCAAGCCTTTTTGGCAGTGAAAGACGCACTCACAAGCGGCAGTGCGAAGGTGATTGACAACCTCAGCCAAATCAAAGCCATCGGTCACCGCGTGGTGCAGGGCGGAGCGCGTTTTCAAAAACCGACGCGCGTCACGCCTGAGGTGTTGGAGGAATTGCTCCCGTATAACGACCTTGCGCCGTTGCACAATCCCCCCGCGTTGGAGGGCATTCGCGCCTGTTTGGGCGTCGTCGGCACGGATTTGCCGCAGGTGCTCGTCTTCGACACGGCGTTCCACTCCACCATGCCGCCCGAAAGCTACATCTTCCCTCTTCCCTATGAATACTATGAAAAATACGGCATCCGCCGTTATGGTTTCCACGGCACGTCGCACCAGTTTGTCAGTCTCCGCGCGGCGGAAGTCATGGGCGAACCGCTCGAAAAACTCAAACTGATCACTTGCCATTTGGGGAACGGATCGTCCATCGCGGCGGTCAAATACGGCAAAGTGCTCGACACCAGCATGGGCTTGACGCCGCTCGACGGCTTTTTGATGGGCACGCGTTGCGGCGCGGTTGACCCCTCGGCTGTGCTCTTCCTCATGGAAAAAGAGGGCTGGACACCCGAGGAAACCAGCAACGTGCTCAACAAGCGATCGGGTGCGCTGGGTGTTTCCGGCGTATCCAGTGACGATCGAGACCTCAAAGCCGCCGCCGAAGCGGGCAACGAACGCGCCGTGCTGGCACGATCCATCCAACGCTACCAAATTCGCAAGCTGATCGGCGCGTATGCCGCCGCAATGGACGGTGCGGACGCCATTGTTTTTACAGGCGGGATCGGCGAAAATACAACTGATTTACGCGCGGATATTTGCGCCAATTTGACTTATTTGGGGATTGCAATCGACGAAAACGAGAATTCGCGCCTCATACGCGGCAAAGAGGGCGAACTTTCCACGCCGGACTCCAAAGTGAAAGTCTATGTTCTGCCAACAAACGAGGAATTACTCATTGCGCGGCAAACGTTGGATTTGATCCGATAACAAACAGCGGGAGGGATTTTTGTGCAATACAGATCGTACGGCACAATCGGCGGCGATCAAATTTCCGCGCTCGGGTTTGGCTGCATGCGTCTGCCCGAGACACAAGACGGCGACGATTGGCGTATTGACGAAGACATTGCGATTCCGTTGCTTCGCGATGCCGCCGCGCGGGGTGTGAATTATTTTGACACAGGCTATTACTATTGCCACCGCAACAGCGAGGCGACCGTTGGGCGCGCGCTTGCTCCCATCCGCGAACAAGTGTTGATCTCCACAAAGCTACCCATGGGCGAGGTGCGCAAAACGGCGGATTATCGTCGCTGGCTAGAGCAATCCTTGCAAATCCTTGGCACGAATTATGTGGATTATTATCATTTTTGGGCGTTGGATCAAAAGACGTTCGACGAAAAAGTGATTGGTTTGGGATTGCTTGATGAAGCGAGGAAAGCGAAAGACCAAGGATTGATCCGTCACATCTCTTTTTCGTTCCATGACAAAGCGGAGGTCATACGCAGCATCATCGATCGGGGCGAGATTTTTGAAACGATGCTGGTGCAATACAATTTGCTGGATCGCTCCAACGAAGAAATGATCGCGTATGCCGCGGGCAAAGGGCTTGGCGTTGCCGCCATGGGTCCTGTTGGCGGCGGACGGCTTGCCGCTCCCACGCGGTTGGGGCAAAAGCTGACCAATCGCGCGGCGCTATCCACTTATGAACTGGCGTTCCGTTTCGTGCTGGGCAATCCGAACATCAGCTGTGCCCTTTCAGGGATGGGCAGCGCGGATATGCTTCAAAAAAATCTCGCCGTCGCAAACGACGAAACCCCGCTCACCGCCGACGAATGGCGGCAAATCACCGAATCGCTCGAACAATTGCGGCGATTCAGCGATTTATATTGCACAGGCTGTGCCTACTGCCAGCCGTGCCCGGCGGCGATTGATATACCCAAGATTTTTGGCTGCTACACCGACCACAATGTGTATGAACTGCACGCGTACGCCCAAAAACAGTTTGCCGATTATTTGAAGAACGGCGGAAAGACCATTCAGGATTGTATGCAATGCGGTTTTTGCGAACGCAAATGTCCGCAACACCTGCAAGTGCGCGCCCAATTGGAGCGTGTGCAAGGCGTCTTAGAAGGGATAGCAATCGCATGAATCAAAAACAGATTAAAAAACTCGCGTATGCCGCGCTACTTTTGGCTCTTGGGCTTGTTTTGCCGCAAATATTCCATCTCTTTGGGCAGCGCGCGGGTCAGCTGTTTTTGCCCATGCACATCCCGGTGCTCGTCGCGGGCTTTGTTTTGGGTCCGCTCTACGGCGGGATCGTGGGTGCGGCGACACCCTTGCTCAGTTTTGCCGTCACGGGCATGCCGCCCATGCCGTTGCTGTGGTTTATGACGATTGAGCTGCTCGTCTATGGCGTTTGCGGCGGGTTGTTTGGCAAAAAAATGCCCATCTGGCTTGCGTTGCCGCTGACACAAATACTCGGGCGCATCGTTGAAGCGGGGTTGCTCTTGGCGCTGAACCATTTACTGCGTGTCAACGGCGTGCCGTCCGCCTCAATTGTCGTTTCGGCTATAGCGGCGGGTGTCGTCGGGATTGCGCTGCAATGGATCTTGGTGCCGTTGCTTGTCAAAATGTTGAGGAGGAAATCATGAAAAAACGCGCCACTCTGTGCGTTTGCGCGGCGGTTTGCTTGGTGTTTTTCTCCGCGTGCGGTGATGCAAAAATAACAGTCACGCAAACCGAAACAGCAAGGACGCAAACGCAGACGACAAACACAATTGAATCGACAAAACCGGCAATCACACAGCCAAAATCAACACAACCAAAACCGGCAATCACACAACCAAAATCAACTCAGCCAAAAGCAAGCACCGCACCGCAATTGCAATCGGTCAAAATCACCATCACCGAGGGCAGTAGTTTTTACGCGATTGCAAAAAAGCTGGAATCGAGCGGGATTTGTTCCGCGCAGGCGTTTTATGATACCGCGCAAAACTATCAAGTGCAATCTTTCCATGTGCCGCGCGGCGGCGGGCGGTGCTACAATATGGAGGGTTTTCTCTTCCCCGACACCTACGAATTTTATCAAAACAGCGATCCTATGGAGGTTTTGCGGCGCATGCTCAACAATTATGCCGCCAAATCGGGCATGCCCGACTACGACACGCTGGTTTTGGCATCAATCATTGAGCGCGAAACGCGTAGCGCCGAACACATGGCAATGGTGTCGTCGGTGTTACACAACCGCTTGGAAGCGGGGATGAAACTGGAGGCCGACTCCACGCGATCCTATGTCAACAACAATATCACAGCCAATCCGCTGGTCAAAGACGCCGATCAATACGCGGCGCTTTACAACACATATAAATGCGCCGCCCTGCCGGTCGGACCGATCGGCAACCCCGGCAAACGCGCCATCGAGGCGGCAAAAAATCCGGCAAATTCAACTTATTTATACTTTTTTTTCGGCGACGACAACACAAACCACTACTCCCGCACGTTTGACGAACACAAGGCGCAAATGGCGCAGTATGGTGTCAATTACGGCTAAAGCATCGGCGGGATTTGAAAGGATTATCAAATGATTCAGGCAAATAATATTGGACTTCAATTTGGCGGACGCACGCTATTCAACCATGCGGACGTCACGTTCACGCGCGGCAACTGCTACGGATTGATTGGCGCGAACGGCGCGGGGAAATCGACTTTTTTGCGCATTCTGTCGGGCGATTTAGAGCCGTCGGCGGGCGAGGTTTTTGTCACGCCGGGCGAACGTATTTCGGTGCTTCGGCAGGATCACTTCGCGTTTGACGATTGCGATGTAATTCGCGCGGTTCTGCTCGGCAACCCAAAACTGTGCAAGATTATTGACGAAAAAGAGATACTCTATGCAAAAGAGGATTTCACGGAAGAAGACGGCATGCGCATCAGCGAATTGGAGGAATCCTTTGCCGAAATGGACGGTTGGAGCGCGGAAAGCGACGCCGAAATCCTGCTCAACGGTCTTGGTGTTACGAACAAACACCATGCCTTGCAAATGCGCGAACTGCCCAACGATCTAAAGGTGAAAGTGCTTTTGGCGCAGGCGTTGTTCGGCAATCCCGACATCCTGCTCATGGATGAACCGACCAACCACTTGGATGTGGAGGCGATCCACTGGCTGGAGGAGTTTTTGCAGGATCTGCAAAGCATCGTGATTGTCGTCAGCCACGACAGGCATTTTTTGAATCAGGTTTGTACCCATACGGTGGATATCGATTTTGGCAAAATCACCATGTTCATGGGCAATTATGATTTTTGGTACAGCTACACCCAAATCGCCCAGCGTCAGCAACGCGATCAAAGCAAAAAAGCGGAGCAAAAAATCAAGGAGCTGCAAGAGTTTATTCAACGTTTTAGCGCGAATGCCTCCAAATCCAAACAGGCGACCAGTCGCAAAAAGTTGCTCGAATCCCTTAAGGTAGAGGATTTGCCCGTTTCGACGCGGCGATTTCCATACATCGCTTTTCAGCCGGAACGCCCATGCGGCAACGAACTGATTACAGTGACGGAGCTTTGCAAAACCATCGGCGGGCGGCTTGTGCTCGACCATGTGAGCTTCACAATTCTGCCGCGCGAAAAAGTCGCGTTCGTGGGCACGGATGCCGTGGCGAAGACGACGCTCTTCAAGCTTCTCGCGGGCGAAATTGAACCCGACGAGGGGACGATCAAGTGGGGCGTAACCACCACGCGGTCTTATTTTCCAAGCGACAACAGTGTTTATTTTGACGGTGTCGAAGACAGCTTGATTGATTGGGTGCGCAGGCACTCGAATTTGATTTTTGAAAGCGACGTGCGCGGTTGGCTCGGGCGTCTGCTCTTTGGCGGAGACGAGGGCTTGAAGCAGGCGAAGGTGCTTTCGGGCGGAGAACGCGTGCGCTGTATGCTCTGCAAAATGATGCTCTCCGGCGCAAACGTGCTCTTGCTGGACGAACCCACGAACCACTTGGACTTGGAATCCATCGCCTCACTCAACGATGGATTGACGCGGTTTGGAGAGAGTATCTTGTTCACGTCGCACGATCATCAATTTGTGCAGACGATTGCCGACAGGATCATCGATGTTACACCCGGGTATTTCTTGGATAAAAAGACGACTTACGACGATTATTTGGCGGAACAGCGCGAACTGCTCACCAAAGGAGCATAACAATGGCATTGCGTCCGAACAATCCGAATGCAAAAAAAAACGCCCGGTGCGCGGCGGTTGTGCTTCTTTGTGCGCTTTTTTTGGCGGTATCGCTTTTTTCGGCGGCGTTGTTGGCAATGGATCTGACGCATGAACACGATCATCTTGGTTTTGCAGGTTGCTGCTGTGCGCAGTGTGCGGCGGCATTTGCGGCGCATGACGTTTTCATGTTTGCCGCGTTGCTTTTGCCGTGCCTTGTTTTGCTGGCGGTGCAAACGCACTTGCGTAGCGTCAGCGTGCTAACCGCGTGTTTTCGCTCCGCCTCAACACTGGTCGCGCAAAAGGTGAGGCTCAATCCCTGATATTTCAACAGCTGCCGCTTGTGGATAGGGGCAGTCTCTTTGTTTTATATGCTATAATGCTTATTTTGAGGAGGAATCTTTCATGAAAAAAATTTTTTCGATTTTATGCGTCGTTTGTCTTGCGGTTATGTCGTTCACCGCTTGCGGCACGGCAAATCCCGCGCAAACGAGCGACGACCCCGCAAAAATCAGCGTGGTTGCAACCATTTTTCCGCAATATGATTTTGTACGCGCTATCGCAGGCGACAAGGTCAACTTGACCATGCTCTTGCCCCCCGGTTCCGAGAGCCATTCCTACGAACCGACCACCCGCGACATCACCAACATCCAAAGTTCTGATTTGTTCATCTATGTCGGCGGTGAATCCGACGAATGGATCGCGGATGTGCTTGATTCGATGGATCAATCCAAAATGCAGATTTTGACCCTGATGGATTGCGTGGATGTTGTTGAAGAAGTGCTTGTGGAGGGCATGGAAGAAGAGGAGGAAGAAGCCGAAGAAGGAACAGAAGAAGGAACAGAAGAAGGGGAGGGTGAGGAAGCGCCCGAATATGACGAACACGTTTGGACGTCGCCCAAAAACGCCAAATTGATTGTTGAAAAAATCACAGCGGCGCTTGTTGCGCTTGACGAGGCGAACGCCGATGCGTATCTTGCGAACAAGACGGCGTATTTGGCAAAGCTGGACGATCTCGACGCGCAATTCCAATCGGTCGTCGACAATGCCGCCCGCAAAACGATTGTCTTCGGTGATCGCTTCCCGTTCCGCTATTTTGCGGACGCGTATGGGTTGGATTACTACGCCGCTTTCCCCGGATGTTCCACCGAAACAGAGCCGAGCGCCGCGACAGTACGCTTTTTGATTGACAAAATCAAAGCCGAAAACATCCCCGTCGTGTTCCATATCGAATTGGCGAACGAGCAGATGGCGGAGACAATCAGCGAAAGCACGGGCGCAAAGGTTTTGCTGCTCCACGCTTGCCATAACATCAGCAAAGACGACTTCACAGCGGGCGTGACCTACTTGGATTTGATGACCGGCAATGTGAGCGCCTTGCGCGAAGCACTGGCCTAAAAGAAGGAGTGTGTTTGGCTTGGGTACTGTTCTCACGGCAAAAAATCTGTCATATGCCTATGACGGCGAAACGGCGGTGGAAGGCTTGCGCTTCGAGGTCGTTTCGGGAGATTATTTGTGCATCATCGGCGAAAATGGTTCGGGCAAGAGCACGCTGCTTAAAGGATTGCTCCGCTTGAAACAACCCAGCGCGGGGGAACTTCTGTTTGAGGACGGGCTCAAGCCAAACGAAATCGGGTATTTGCCGCAGCAAACCTCGGCGCAAAAGGATTTTCCCGCCAGTTGTTTTGAGGTTGTGCTGTCAGGATTTTGCGGGCAACGCGGCATTCTGCCGTTTTATACCGCGCGGCAAAAACGCGCGGCACGGGAAAATATGGAGCGTTTGGATTGCGCCAATTTGTCGCGTCGCGGTTACCGCGATCTTTCAGGCGGTCAGCAACAGCGGATTTTGCTTGCGCGCGCGTTGTGCGCCACCAAACGTCTGCTTTTGCTCGACGAACCCATGGCGGGGCTTGATCCGCTTGTCACGCAGGATTTATACAAACAAATCGCCGATATCAACCGCGATTTGGGGCTGACGATCATCATGGTGTCGCACGACGTCAAAACGGCGATGCAATACGCCAAGACAATACTCCATCTCAAAAAAGAGCAATTGTTCTTCGGCGCAACGCAAACCTATTTGGAATCCGACGTCGGCAAACAATTTTTTGGAGGTGCGGCATGATTGCGGATATTTGGACGACGATTGTCGAAATGCTGGATTACACATTCATTCAGCGTGCGTTGGTGGTCGGGCTTCTTGTTTCGGTCTGCGCGTCCCTGTTAGGTGTGAGTTTGGTGCTAAAGCGGTACGCCATGATCGGTGAAGGATTGTCGCATGTCGGTTTTGGATCGCTGGCGATCGCGACCGCGCTCAACGCCGCGCCGTTGCAGGTTTCAATCCCCATTGTTGTGCTGGCGGCGTTTTTGTTGCTGCGCATCAGCGAAAACGGCAAAATCAAAGGCGACGCGGCAATTGCAATCATTTCCTCCAGTTCGCTGGCAATCGGCGTGGTGGTCGTCTCGCAAACCACCGGCATGAACACCGATGTGTGCAACTACCTGTTCGGCAGCATTCTGGCAATGAGCCGTAGCGATGTCTATTTGAGTGTCGCGCTTGCGATCGTTGTTCTCACGCTGTTCGTTGTGTTCTATCAAAAGATATTCGCCGTCACGTTCGACGAAAACTTTGCAAAAGCGACGGGCGTCAAAACGAGCTTTTACAGCATGGTGGTCGCCTTTTTAACGGCAATCACCATCACGCTCGGCATGCGGATGATGGGCGCGTTGCTCATTTCAAGCTTGGTGGTTTTTCCCGCGCTCAGTTCCATGCGGATATGCAAAAAATTCAGGTCAGTTACCATTTGCGCGGCGATCATCTCCGTGCTTTGCTTTGTGATTGGTGTGATTATGTCGTATTTTTATGTTATCCCCACGGGCGCAAGTGTTGTGCTTGTCAATATTGCGGTATTTGTGCTGTTTTGGATTCTGCGATTTTTGTCTGTGCAATCCAAAAAGCGCGCAAACAAAAAGAAGGAGGTCATATCATGAAAAAAATCTGTTCGATTGCCCTTGCGCTGTTGTTGTTTTCGATTTTGGGCGCGTGCGGACAACCCGCCGCCGGCGATGGCACCGATACGACCGCCGCGCCAACGCATACGAGCGCAACGCAGGAGGAAACTGTAGAAATCCTGCCCTTTGAGGCCGCCGAAGCCAACGGCAAAGAGTATGAAATAAAAGAAAAAATGTTCATCGCTTCATGCAACGACATCTATATGAATCCTGACGAATACGCGGGCGTGAAGGTAACGATTGAGGGCATTTATGATGTGCAAACGGATGAAAGCACGGGGGAAACGTGGTATTCTGTTATCCGTTACGGTCCGGGATGCTGCGGCAACGACGGCGTTGCGGGTTTTGAGTTTGTGCCGTCAGCCGTACCCAATGCCCAGCGCAACGATTGGGTGCGCGTGGAGGGTATTGCTTCGCCGTACAAATATTACGGTGACAACGTGACCGTGCTTTTGGGCGATGCCGCCGTGGAAGTGCTTGATGAGCGCGGCACAGAATTCGTGGCACAGTGAGGCGTGTTTGCGCAAGAACGCCCTGCAAATCTTTTAAGTATTAGCTGTGATATATACCCGAAGCGGAACGCACGATTGCAACAATTGCAACAAAGGATCGTGCGTTCCGCTAAATAATTTCTCGCTTTTTTGAAAAAAGCAAGTTAGAAAAAGTTGACAACCGCCGCGTTTGCAATGCGTTCGATCAGTTCCCAAGCCGCCGAAAACAGAGTGTACTCCTTGGCGATGGTCTGCTCGGCCGTCGCCGGAACAAATGTGCCATCGGATAACCGCGTCATGAATTGCGGAAATTGGCTGTTCGTGCGCACGGTTGGCTGTTTTTGGCTGTAACGCAGAAAACGCACGAAATCCGACGATGAATCAAAACTGAAGTGAATTTGATTTTTGATGAACCACGTGGATTCGGGAAAGAGACACGCGGAGGCGTCCAAGCAAAAATCGGGCGAAATATGATTGTATCCGTCGGCGATTTTTTGGATATAATCCGCCGAAAAGACCTCGCCGTAAGGCGCGCAGATTGCGCCGAAGCTTTCAAGCGATGTGTCAATCAGACCGTCTGTCATTGTGTCCGCTTTGCCGCTGAACGGCATACCCGAAAAATTCCAGCCCGCAATGACCGACACTTTCACGCCGTTTTGCGCCGCCTGGCGGTAAAGATCGCCCGCGATTGCCCCCGCTTTGTTGTGATATTCGTCGATGATTTTTTTGAAATTATCATATTTGGGATCGTCCAAAAGCTTTGCTTTCGCCTCATCGTAGTATTCGTTTGGGATAAATCCCCACAGCGCGGGCCACTGGAAGAGCAAAGGCACAAACACGTCGCGGTAAAGCTGTTCGCCCGTGTTTTGGATTAGGATACCGACGGCCTCGGTGACGGCGTCGAGCAGCTTCGCTTCGTCCAGCACGCCAATTAGGGAACTGACAATGCCCATATCGCCCTCTTCACCCAAATAACTGCGCAAATACCGCGCGGCGGCTCTGCCGCTGATGTCGATTTTCTTTGTTGCAAGTTCACCGACCATGCTCAATCCGCCGTGCGCCGCCATAACGGGGATGATGTGATCAATCGCGTCTGAACCCTCCTGCGCCAGATACGCGGTGACGATCAATCCGCCCTCGCTCTGCGGGCAGAGGATTACTTTTTTGTGCCCCGTTACCCTTTGCACTTCTTTGATGTGCGCCGCAAGCTTCTTCGCGCTGTCCATCGGATCAAGCCGCCAGTCGTAATCAAAATCATAGATTGGGTTTTCTTTGTGGTTTTGATCGGGATTCACGGAAGCCGTGCGCGTGATCGGCTGTACGCTTTTGCCATCGGTATCCACCTGCAAACGCCCGAACAGTGCGGTTGCAAGGATCTCAATCGCTTTCGCGCCCTCTGACCAGCTACGCGCCGCCGCCGCTTTGACAATCGACAGCGCAAGTGGGATAATCGCGTCTTGCAGGGCCTCGGTGTTCGCAACGCCCACTTCCTTTTCGTCCGGTGTTCCCTCGTTCAAATAGAGCGTTTCGCCGATGCCGTGGAGGCGGATGAAAGGTATGTCCGCGCACGCGCATTCCGTCTGTTCGGCGGCTTGCGCCGAAAACGCACACGTTCCGATCAAAAGAGCCAATACACACAGGACGGAAAAAATACGTTTCATGTGGTTCCCCTTTTCTTCAAAAAATTTCTTGTAAAAACTTTCCTGTGACATTATAGACGAAAAAAATAAAAAAAACAAGTCATTTTTTTATATCTTTAAAATGCAATATTTCTTGCATTTTTTTGTAATTATGATATAATTTGACGGGCATCATTCATACGAATGTCATTTATTGAGAGGAAAAGGAAGAAACATATGCAATTTGTCGCAAATTGGATTGGATCGGAACGTCTGCTCATCATCGCAATTATTCTTTTCGCGTTCACTTACATTGGCATGATCGTGTTTCAAAAACTGCGTCCCTATATCGCCTTGGGGTCGGCGGTTATTTTCGTTTTGCTCGGCGCGTTGCCCATCAACTCTGTGCCGGGCGCGGTGGATTGGAACGTGATCTTCATGATTGCCGGCACGATGGGCACGGTCGCGCTGTTTATCGAATCGAAAATGCCCGCGAAGCTGGCGGACATGCTCATTGACAAATCGCCGAATCTCAAGTGGGCGGTGATTTGGCTTTCGATCTTTGCGGGTGTCGTTTCGGCGTTTATCGACAACGTGGCGACGGTTTTAATGATCGCGCCTGTTGCAATCAACATCGCAAAAAAGCTCAAAATTTCGCCCGTTCCCAGCGTCATCGTCATTTCGATCGCCTCCAACTTGCAGGGTGCGGCAACATTGGTGGGCGACACGACTTCCATACTGCTTGGCGGCGCGGCGAAAATGAACTTTTTGGATTTCTTCTTCTTCAAGCCGAATGGGTACGCGCACATGGGCGTTGGCATGTTTTGGATTGTGCAGATCTCCTTTTTGGCGGCGACCGCCATCTTGTTTTTCATCTTCCGCAAATCCAAACAAGCCATTCAGCTCGAAGAAAAAACGGTTGTGAACGACCTGATGCCGACTTTTTTGCTTTTGTTCACCGTGGGTTCGCTCATTGCCGTGTCGTTCATCCCCAAAACACTTCAAATCGGCACGTTCAGCTTCACAAAACCCGCCGCGATCAACGGTATCCTTTGCGTACTGATTTACTTGGTCGGCATCGTGCATTACGCGTTTGTCAAAAAAGACAAATCTGTTTTATTGCGTTCGCTCAAGGAGATCGATTACCGCACTTTGCTTTTGCTCGCGGGATTGTTTGTTGTGATCGCGGGGCTTACAAATGTCGGTGTGCTTGATAAAATCAAAGATATCTTTCAAACATTCGGCGGCGGCGTATTTGTGATTTACAGCATTTTGGTTTGGTTTTCGGTGCTTGTTTCGGCGTTTGTGGATAACATCCCTTATGTTGCGACGATGCTTCCCGTCGTCACCGCGCTTGCGGAGGGCATGGGCGTTACGCCGTATCTGTTCTATTTCGGTCTCCTTTCGGGCGCGACGCTCGGCGGCAATCTAACACCCATCGGTGCTTCCGCCAACATTGCCGGTCTCGGTATTTTGCGCAAAGAGGGGCATTCGGTCAAAACGTCAACATTCATGAAACTCAGCGTGCCATACACGCTTTCTGCCGTGGCGGTTGGCTATGTGCTGGTTTGGATCTTTTGGCGTTAAACGCTCCTCACGCAAACGGAACATATGGCGATGCAGCCTGCGGATTTGCTTCCGCAGGCTGTGCTTTTTTGCGGCGGCATTCATTGCTCCAGTTCCACAATTGTGATATTTTCCGCCGCGATTTTGGTTTTGCTCATGAGCACTTCTTTGATTTGCAGAGCCATCGCGCTGTCGATCGGCTTGCCGCCGAGAATTGCCTGCGCGGAACCGTCGCCGATCATCACAAGGCATTCGCTGCCCGTTTTGGCGGTGATGAGGGATTCACAATCGCTTTCCAGTTTGATGGCATCCGCGAGTTCTTGCAAGGATTTGCTTGCGGCGGCGACGGCTTTGTCGTTGGATTTTGTGTCGGTAATCACGGCGTTGAGGGTCTCTTTTGCCTCGTCGTGCGCGGCGGATCGTTTGAGCTTCGCGCCGGCGAAATATTCGCTTGCCGAAGAACTGTAGGGGTTATGGACATACTGCGAATCGCCCAGACGCTCATCTTCCGAGACGTTCATGTTTTGAACGGTTGTGATCACTTTGGCATCGGTTTCAACGGCGGGTTTGGTGTAATACCAATTGATGAACATTGCCGCGCCAAGCGCGACGACCAATGTCGCCAAAATGAGCTGCCTTTTTTTGAGTAGTTTTTTCATGGTCTGTTCTCCTGTCTGTGTTTGATTTTGGAATGATTTGCAGCGCGTTCCGGCATCAGTCTGCCGCCCGTTTGGCGACGCTGACTTTGTTGCTGCCAATGCCGAGCACGGATGTCAAGGCTTCCACAATGGCCGCTTTGACGTAGAGATC
>JAITDE010000048.1 GCA_031282735.1 Oscillospiraceae bacterium
GACCATCGTTTGGAAACGGAAAAGCTGGATCATGTGATTGCGGCGTTTCAGCCCAACGCGCTCGCTGTCACGGTGACGACTGAAGCGCAGATCGCGGACGCCATGGCTGCGTCTGAAACGGCAAAAACGCTGAATTGCCCTGTTTTTTGGGGCGGTCACGCCGCAACAGTGCTTGCCGATTTGGTTGCAAAACTGCCATACGTGGACTATGTCGGCATCAGTGAGGGCGAATACACATTATTGGAATTGCTGGACGTGATTTCTGGCTTGGAAAACCCCGAAGATTGCGCCGGAATTGTGTTCAGCGCAAAGGACGGCACTGTCGTTCGCACACAAGATCGCCCCTTTGCGGATTTGGCGGATTTTCCCCCTTTGAATTATTCACTTGTCCAAACAAAAAAATTTTTTCAATACATGGACTTTGCGTCGCGGATGTTTCATGTTTTCACTTCGAAAGGATGCCCTTATAAATGCAGTTTTTGCTTTAACGAGAACTTCCACAAATGCCAACGCAGACGCTATCCCTTGGAAGTTGTCATGCATCAAATCAGGGAACTTGTTGACGACTATGGCGTAAATGGTGTGGTGTTTGAAGACGAAATGTTTGGCGGCAACAAAGAAGAGTTTCGGACATTGTGCAACGCTCTCGGCAGTTTTGAACCAAGGATTTACTGGGCTGCGCAAACCGTGATGGGCATTTTGTCGCGCGAAGAATTGGAACTTGCGTATGCTTCAGGATGCAGAACGCTTGTTTTTGGGTTAGAAAGCGGATCGGCTGAGATGCGCAAAAAGGTACAGAAGTATTATGATGCCGGCAAGATTGACGAAACGTTTCGGACTTGCAGAGAACTCGGAATCAGTACGATGCCTAATTTCATCATCGGATTCCCGCAAGAAATACCGGAACAAGTTCGTGAAACTGTACATTTGATCCTCAGAGTAAATGCCGATGTTCCTAACGTCTCCATATTCACACCAGTCCCCGGCTCAAAATCATATGCCGATCTTGTTGCATCCGGGTCGCTCAAGCCCATTGAGGACATAGAAGAATACGCCCGCAATCCAAAAAACAGGCAAACTGTCACGCAGAATTTTTCGTTAATTCCCACGCGTGAATTGCGTTGCATTTCATCTTTTTTTTATTGGGTATTGGCGTTTGGCGGTAAGTCGGGGAAAAAAACGCGAAAGAAAGGGATGGTAAAAGTTGCAGTTATCGGATTGCTCAATCATATTGCGATTGAGGGTTTGCGTCGGGGTGTAGCCAATTTAGTCGGCACTGCGAAAATCTTCCTGCGGACGTTCTGGTATTCCCACGCCTATCCATCCATCCTCAAAAAGTATGATCTCTACAAAAAAAACTTCGGGCGCACCGACTGGGATACTGCAAAATAGCACAGCATTTCGGAGGTTTTGGATTTTACTATGAAGAACGTCTATTTTGTGCAGGCAAACTATCTGTTTGGGAATAACGCGCACTTACCCTATGCGGTCGGTTGTCTTGCGGCGTATGCGTGGCAAAACCAAACCATTGCGCAAAATTATCATTTGGGGCGGTTTATATACACGCGCGAAAAAACGGAACAGGCGGCTCAATCATTGGAATCCCCGTTTTTTGTTGGGTTTTCGTGCTATGTTTGGAACATGGAATACAACAAAACATTGGCACGCCGCGTAAAAGAATTGTATCCCGATTGTTGGATTGTTTTCGGCGGGCATCAAGTGCCGACGAACGATGCTTCGCTGTTGGATGAACTCGCGTTTGTTGATTTTTTGTTGCACGGGGCGGGCGAAGTCGCGTTTGAACGGTTGCTACTCGCCTTGCTGGATCGCGGCGATTTGAGCGGCGTACCGAATTTGTCCTACCGTTTGAACGGCTCAATCATCCAAAATCAGATTGTGCCGCAGTGCCCCGTGGAGTTTCCGTCGCCGTATCTAACGGGTATTTTCGACGAGCTTTATGCCAGCTCGCCCTATGCGTTCAGCATGAGTTTTGAAACAAACAGAGGTTGTCCGTTCCACTGCGCGTTTTGCGATTGGGGTACGTTGCATGGAAAAATTTACGAGTTCCCGATGGAGCGCATCGAAGCCGAAATTGCTTGGGCGGCGGCGCATCAAACCGATTTGCTTTATTGCGTTGACGCGAATTTCGGCATATTGCCGCGCGACACCGCGATTGCCGAAAAAATAATCGCAAGCAAACAAAAAACGGGGTTTCCGCGAAAATTCCGCGCCTGCTACACAAAAAACAGCGACGAAACGGTCTATCACCTCAATCGGCGTTTGCATGCGTTCGGCTTGAGCAAGGGCGCGACCCTTTCGTTCCAGAGCGTTGAACCCGAAGTACTCGAAAACATCGGGCGCAAAAATCTAACCTTGGAACGTTTCCGTGAATTGATGATACTGTATAACCGCGCGGGCATTCCAACGGATTCCGAATTGATTATCGGTCTGCCGGGTGAGACGCTCCGAAGTTTTCGGCGGGGCGTTGGCAAGTTGCTGGAGGCGGGACAGCATCATTCATTGGATATTTATTTGTGCGAACTTTTTCCGAACAGCGAACTTGCGCGCCCCGAAATCCGCACAAAATTTGGTATTCAAAGCGTGTTAGCCCCGTTGCGGCGCGATCACAGCCGCGAAGAGGACGATGAGGAGGTGTGCGAATACGGCGAAATCATCATCCAAACGGCAAGCATGAATCGAGACGATTGGAAACACGAGAATTTGTTCGCGATTTTGGTGCAGGCACTCCATTGCAACGGCGCGACGCAGTTGCTCGCAATGTTCGCGTATTATGTGCTTGACGTGCCGTACGACGTGTTTTATCAGCGATTGCTGGAATGGAGCGAAGTGCGCCCCGCGCATGTGCTGGGCAAATGGATTGCTTATTTTTCCGGGAGTTTCGACGAGTTGATGGCAGGGCGGGGTGCGCGGGCTTATATCAACCGATTTTTCGGCAACATGACTTGGCCGTTGGAAGAAGGTCTATTTTTGGAGACAGCCCGCCAAATTGATCGGTTTGCTTGCGAAATCAAGCCTTTTTTGGCTGAAATAGGCTTCCCGCCCAAGATTTTGGACGAGTTGCTGCGTTATCAATTGGCAATGCTCAAACTCCCCCGAAAAGTTGGCGGGAAAGAGACGTTTGCCTATGATTTTCCGCGTTTATTCGCCGGATGCTATGCCCAAGAACCTGAAGCGATACAAAAAAGGCAAACAACCATCATCGTCCCCAACACCCAACAGACATCATGGGAGGAATATGCCCGTGTCAACGTCTGGTACGGCAGGCGCGGCGGCAGCAATATTTTATCCCCTGAGGAGGTTGGTTATGCAATCGGCGAATGAATTCAAAAACATTGCGATTGTGCTTTTTTGCGCCAGAGAAACAACAGCACTGCGTATGACAGTGGAAGAGATAAACGCTATTATCCCAGCGGATGATATTGAAAAAATCGTGCTGTATTTGGCGCCACTCGCAACGGAAGATTGCCGTGCGACGGCGAATCAGCTGGCGGAAAGCGGGAGTCAAATTCCTGTTGAAGTATTGCTGCAACAGACGGCATCGTTTGAGGATTTGCAGCTGTTTTTGAAAACAAACAGCACGGCTTCGCACACTTGGATGGGTGCGGCGGATCGTGACATTGCCGTACGGTACGTTGCGGAGATGATCCTCGTCGCCAAACAACATCCGCAAGCAACGGTTGTGACAAGCCGCTTTTTGCGCGGCGGCGCGTTCCCCGAAAATTATCATCCCGTGCGCAAGGCAATCAACTTTGCCGTGAACGTTTTTGTGCGCTTTTTTTATCAGACAAAAATATCGGACGTCGTTTTTTTTCATCCATTGATGCGGCGCGAACTGTTTTGCCGCCTGCGCATCCCCGATAAAGAGTTTTTTGTCGCTGGATTCATTTTTGTACTCATTTTGTTGCGTCTGCGTGTGCCGTTGCAGCAAGTTCCTGTTGTGCATACTATTTTCGATCCCAATCGATCCTATAGTCACATCGGGTCAAAATTTCGGATGCTTCCGCAACTTTTTAAGATGCGTTTCATACCGATTAAAATACTCTACGATAAAATACCGAGGTAGTATATCATGAAAAAGCAAATTTATTTGGTGCAAACGGATGTGATTCGGTCAAGCGAGCGTTTTCGTTCAGCCTATTTGCCCTATGCCGTCGCGCAATTGTGGGCATATGCCGCACAGTTTGATGATATCCGCACGGCGTATAACCTTGCCGGGTTTGTTTATTTACGCGAAAAATTGAGCGATGTTGTTGGACGGCTGAAAGATCCGTTTTTGGTAGGTTTTAGTTGTTATGTATGGAATACCGAATACAACAAAGCGTTGGCAAGCGCAATCAAAAATGCGTATCCGGAGTGTCATATTGTTTTCGGAGGGCACAATGTGCCGCCGAACGAGGTTTTTCTGCGTGAATTTCCATATATTGATTTTTTGTTGCATGGAGAGGGTGAAATTCCATTCGCGGAACTTTTGCGTGCTTTAGAGCGCGATGTTCCTAATTTTGACACCGTTCCGGGGCTTTCGCGCCGTACAGCGGACGGCGGGTTCGGAACAAATCCAAGCAAGGAATTGACGGCACTGGACGACTTGCCTTCGCCCTATTTAATGGGACTATTTGACGCGTTATACGCCGAACGCCCCGATATCCAGTGGTCAATTGTTTGGGAAACGAACAGAGGTTGCCCTTATCAGTGCGCTTATTGTGACTGGGGTAAGTTAAAAGCGAAGATCCGATGCATGTCAATGGAGCGTTTATTGGCGGAGATTGCATGGATTGGTGCGCATAAAATTGAGTTTATTTGGGGATCGGACGCAAATTTCGGCATATTGCCGCGCGACGAAGATATCGCGGACGCGCTAATCGCACAGCATAAAAAAACGGGATATCCGTTTAAATTCTATGTCAATTACGCAAAACAAAGCGACGATAGAGTTTTCCGGATTGCACAAAAACTGAATGAAGTAGGCATTGCGCGTTACGGGACGACGCTTTCGTTGCAAAGTATGTCGCCTGAGGTTTTGTCGCGCATCGGTCGAAAAAATTTCGACGCCGCGTATTTTGCAAAACAATTGCGGCATTACGCGCAAGAAGGCATCAAGTGTTATTCCGAGCTTATTTTGGGTCTTCCCGGCGAGACACTGCAAAGTTTTTGCGAGGGAATCGCGCAACTGCTCGAACTCGGTCAGCACCAACTGATCATAGTTTATCATTGTTTTCTTTTGCCGAATTCCATTTTGGCATCGCCTGAGCTACGCGCAAGTTTTCAACCGCAAGTTGTGCGAACGCTGTTGTTGCAATCCCGTACACTGCATGATAATGAGGACATCCCTGAATATATTGACACAATCGTTGCAACAAACACATTGTGCGCGGAGGATTGGTTGACGGCCGCGCTTTTTCACATTTCAGTCCACGCGATACATTGTTTGGGTTTGTTGCGCCTGGTCGCGATTTATTTGCACGAAAAATGCGTGAAATACGACGCGTTTTATTCCGCCTTAAACGCGTGGTCGCGCACGAATCGGGAAACGATTTTCAGCGAAGGTATGCATATTTTGGAGTTGTATTTTCTTGCGGAGCAGCAGGGATTGCCGCGTAAGCTGACCGTGATAAGTGAAATATCGGACCTACCCTTAAACGAGGAAGAAACCGTCTTCGCCCTATGTTTACTCCAACTTGATCGCTTTTTCACCGAAATCGCGGATTTTTTGCGTCCTTATTTTTCAGACGCCGACATTTTTGAAAACTTGCTGCGCTATCAAAAAGAGATGATACGGCGACCAAACGAGCCGCAAAAAGAGTTGCGTGTAGACTATGATTTTCCGTCGTATTTCAACGCGTTTTTTGCGGGGAATCCCATTCAACTCCAAAAGAAAAACATGACATTGCACTTGTTCGATCCCCAAAATCCTGTTGATTGGGGGGATTGGCACAGCCGCACATTGCCCGCAATCAAAGGCACATTCGGTGGCATGTATTACACCATAAGATGAATTATAATCAAAAGATTGCCTCGGAAATGGTGTGACCCAAGGCAGAGCCGAGGAAGTCAAAAAAGAAAATGAACGAGAGAGCTATCCTATGAACGCACGGCTTTTTTGGCGGGATAAACTGTTTTTAATCACAATTGTGTTGCTGACCGCCGCCGTCGGCGGTTTTGCGCTTTGGGCGCTCAATTGTCCGCCGCTCTTCACCATCCTCATCAGCGCACTCTATCTGCTCGGCGGATTGACCGCTCTTCTGCGGGAATATTTTTTGAAAAAATCGCACTACAAAACGATCTATATGTTGCTGGACTCCTTGGAAGACGCGCACTATATTGCGGACACCGCGCCGCAAGCCCAATTTTGGGAGGGCAAAATCATGCGGGACATCCTGCAAACCGCCGCAAAATCCATGCACGACACGTTGGCGAAACAGCGCAAAGAAACGCAGGACTACCACGCGTATATTGAATTGTGGGTGCACGAAATCAAAACGCCCATCAGCGGCGCGAAGCTGATTTGCGAACGCGGCAACTACGGCGACGTTCTGGCGGAACTGCGCAAAGTGGAGCATTATGTGGAACAGGTGCTGTTTTATGCGCGGAGCGAATCGGTCGAAAAAGATTATATACTGCGCGAAATCGACGTGAAAGACCTGATCGCCGCGTGTGTTCGCGAAAACGCAAAAACCCTAATTGCGCACAAAATCCAAATTGAAATCCAAGCGGCGGGCATCGCAATCGCCGACCCGAAGTGGATCGCGTTTATTTTACAGCAGCTAATCGACAATGCCATCAAATATGCCGCAAAAACGATCACTTTTATCTATCAAAACAATACGCTGCGCGTCAAAGACGACGGAATCGGCATCCCCGCGCGGGATTTGCCGCGCGTCTTCGATCGTGGCTTCACGGGTGAAAACGGACGCAATACAGCACAATCCACGGGCATGGGGTTGTATATTTGCAAGGAACTCTGCACAAAAATGGGGCTGGAAATCACGGCTGAATCCGACGACGGCACGACAGTCGCAATCACGTTTCCAAAAAATCCGTATATCAAGCTTTTGTGAGAAAAAAACACGGCGATCCCGTTATTTTCCAACCTGAAAATAGCACTTGCCGTTTGCGCCGAATTGTGCTATACTTAACGCGTATGCAACGCAACACACGGCGACAAAAAACTTGTTGAATGGAGCTGACAATATGGGTTTGATTCGCGCGGCGCTGAGTGCCGCGGGCGGCATTTTGGCCGACCAATGGCTGGAATATTTTTACTGCGAGGCGCTACCCGCCGACGTTCTGCTCCGCAAGGCGCAAAAAAAGACGAGCGCGCGCAGCAGCAACAGCAAAGGCGGCGACAATGTGATCAGCAACGGCTCAATGATTGCGGTCGCCGACGGACAATGTGTGATTTTGGTCGATCAAGGCAAGGTAACGGAGGTTTGCGCCGAGCCCGGGGAGTTTCGCTATGATCAATCCAGCGAGCCGAGCGTCTTTTACGGCGGGCTTGGGCGCGGGATTTTGGACAGTTTTAAAAACTTCGGCAAGCGTTTTACGTTCGGCGGCGAAATCCCGAAGGATCAGCGCG
The DNA here is from genome assembly GCA_031282735.1 of Oscillospiraceae bacterium. Taxonomy (GTDB): domain Bacteria; phylum Bacillota; class Clostridia; order Oscillospirales; family Acutalibacteraceae; genus WRMQ01. Next base: position 7,595 of record JAITDE010000048.1, read on the forward strand.
TCTATTTTGTGAATTTGAAAGAAATCCCGGGCAACAAATACGGCACGGCGGCTCCCGTTCCGTTCCGCGTTGTGGATAAGAACATCGGGCTGGATATTGATATCGCCATTCGCTGTAACGGCGAATTTTCGTACCGCGTGGTTGATCCGATTTTATTTTATACCAACGTGTGCGGCAATGTGTCGGGCGATTATCAGCGCGGGCAGATCGACAGCATGCTCAAAACGGAACTGCTGACGGCTCTCCAACCCGCCTTCGCAAAAATATCGGAACTTGGCGTGCGTTACAGCGCGTTGCCCGGTCACACGGTGGAACTTGCCGATGCGCTCAACGAGATCTTGTCGGCAAAATGGCGGCAATTGCGCGGTTTGGCTGTGTATTCGTTTGGAGTCAACTCCGTTTCGGCAAGCCCTGAAGATGAAGATATGATCAAGCAGCTGCAAAAATCGGCTGTGATGCGCGATCCGACGATGGCGGCGGCGCAATTGGTTGGTGCCCAAAGCGATGCCATGCGCGCGGCGGCGGCCAACGAAAACGGCGCGATGATGGGCTTCATGGGGCTTGGTATGGCACAACAAGCGGGCGGCTCAAACGCGCAGAACCTGTTTGCGATGGGGCAGAATCCCGCGTCGCCATCCTCTGCCGCGCCGTTTGGCGGCGGAAGTTTATGGGTTTGTCAGTGCGCAACGCCCAACAGCGGCGCGTTTTGCGAAAACTGCGGTGCGCCGCGCCCCCAACAGGGCTGGCAATGCGCCTGCGGCGCGGTCAATCAGGGCAAATTCTGCGCCCAATGCGGCAAGCCGCGCCCTGCGGGTGCGCCGCTCTATCGCTGTGACAAATGCGGCTGGACACCATCAGATCCCAAAAATCCGCCCAAATTCTGTCCGGAATGCGGTGATCGCTTCGACGAAAACGACGCCCGCAATTGATTGAATGATATTGAATGATAATAAGTGATAATCAATCATTGCGGATTGCTTAAGTAGGGACGGCAAATATACGGCAAATATAATGAAACGGCAGGAGAATCAATTGCATATTCGTGTTTTAACGCCCGACGACCATGCGGCACATTGCCGCGTTTCCAGCTTGGCTTTTCATTGGCAACTCAAGCTGGAGGAGGAATCGTTCCCAACCGACGTTTCGATGCTCGGCTACTTTGCGGACGACGGTGAACTGATCGCCGAGTTGGAATTTTCGACGCGTGAGGTTTGGTTCGGCACAAAGACGCTGCCGATCGTTTGCGTTGGCGGTGTCGCAAGTGTCCCCCATAGGCGGCGTGAGGGCGCGGTGCGGCGGCTCTTTGAGGAATTGGAACGCCTTGCGCCCCAAAACAACTGGATTTTGGGCGGTTTATATCCATTCAAAACAAAATATTACCGCCAATTCGGCTATGAATCCGTTGTGGATTATGTCCAAACAGTCGTGCCGCTCCCGCAATTGGACGACCTCGCCGCGCGTTCGCCAAAAGACATGGGGCGCATGGAACTCATGGAGGGCGACGCGCATTTGCCGGAACTCCTCGACGTCTACAACACCTACGCACGTTCGCATTATCTCATGTTCAAACGCACCGACGGCAAAATGTTCGGTCTCGACCCGACGGGAGAGTGCAAATACACCTGCTTGTGGCGCGATCAAAACGGTGCGGCGCAAGGATATATGTCGTATCAGCTCAATTTGGGCGTGCAGCAATTGCAGGTTTCCGAAATTGCAGCGCTCACGCCCGACGCACTGCGCGGCATGCTTTGCTATCTGCGCGGTTATGCCTCAAAGGTGAAAGAAGTACTCTTTTTCACGCTCCCCGCCAATTCGCCCGTGTTTTCGATGCTCAACGAAAACCGTGCCATGCAGATGTGCTATCAGCCAAACACATCGGTGCGTATCTATGACTTCAAAGCGTTTTTGGCGGCGCGGACATACCCAAAACAAGCGGGACGCTTCTCGTTCGCCATCACAGACGACACGCTCGCGGCGAACAACCGCACATATCATGTTGCGTATCAAGACGGCGTGGCGCAATTGCTCCCCGCCGGCGATATTGCGCCCGCCCTCACGCTCGACCGCGCCGCAGCGGCGTTGGTAATGCTTTCGGGCAAAGCGTTCACGCCTTTTGCGCTGCAATGCGCCGACAGCGTGACGCTCTCGCAAAACCCGAACGCGCAAAACGAAATCGACGACTTTCTGCGCGCTTTCGCGGGGCAATCGCCCGAATGTTTCGACAGTTTTTGATTTAAAAATATAACATCCCAATGAAAGAAGGTGCTTCGTTGAGCGCGACGGTTGAATACAAATGTCCCAACTGCGGCGGCGCAATCTCATTCGACAGCGCAAGCCAAAAGATGTCCTGCCCCTACTGCGACACAGAATTTGAAATTGAAAATCTGCGGCAATACAACGAAGCCCATCAAAACGGCGCACAGCCGACGCAACAGGAGTGGAACTACAGCGCGAACGACTGGAACGACGGTTCTCTGCGCGGCTTTATTTGCCCATCCTGCGCCGGCGAATTGATCGGCGACGCAACCACGGCAGCGACGCGTTGCCCCTATTGCGGCAATCCCGCCGTTCTGCCGAGCCAACTCTCGGGTGTTTATAAACCCGATTTTGTCATTCCGTTCAAGCTGGACAAAGAGTCCGCAAAAAAAGCCTTTTTGAGCAACATGCGTGGTAAAAAACTGTTGCCCAAATGCTTCCGAACGGATGCCGCTTTAGGCGAAATCACGGGTATTTATGTGCCGTTTTGGCTCTTTGACTGCGACGTTCAGGCGGATATCAATTACCGCGCGACAAAAACACACACGTGGTCGGATTCCAAATACCACCACACACGCACGGATCATTTTTCGCTTGTGCGCGGCGGGACGATCCGCTTTGCGCACATCCCCGCCGACGGTTCAAAAAAAATGGACGACACGTTCATGGAGGCGATTGAGCCTTATGATTATCGCGACATGCGCCCGTTCCGCCACGAATATTTGGCAGGCTATCTTGCGGATAAATATGACGTAACCGCGCCCGAGCTGCGTGATCGCGTCAACCAACGCATCACTGCCACGAGCGAACAGCTTTTCCGCGCGTCGACAAACGCTTACGGCGGCGTACGGACTGAAAACGCACGTGTCGCATGGACAAACGGCAAGGTGTATTTCGCCTTGCTACCCGTTTGGACACTCAACGCAACATATGGCGGAAAACCTTATCACTACGCGATGAACGGGCAAACCGGCAAGTTTGTGGGCAAATTCCCCATCAGCTACGCACGCGCAACCGCATGGATTGCAGGCACATTCGCCGCCGTAATGGCGATTTTTGCCGTGCTGTCGTTCTTTATATGAGGAGGTGCGCGATGAAAAAAATCACATTTTGTTTGATTGTTTTGGTTCTCGCGGTATCGCTTGCGTTGCCCGTGTGCGCCTATTCCGCCGGTCTCGACGCGAGTCTCCCGCGCGTGATCGACAACGCCGATTTGCTCACATCCGCCGAAGAAGAAACGTTGGAAACACGCCTCATCGATCTTGCCGAATTGAGACAATTCGACATTGTTATACGCACCGAGCAAAGCATCGGCGGCACAAACCTCGAAGAATACGCCGACGATTTCTTTGATTATCAGAACTATGGCTGGCATGCGGAAGACACCGACGATATTACAACGGGCGACGGCATCCTCTTTTTGCTCAACATGGAAACCCGCGATTGGCATATATCCACCAAAGGCACAGGAATTGCGGTGTTCTCGGATTATACGATTGCGTCCATCGGCAACAACATGCTGCCAGATTTAGGAGGCGGCAATTACGAAAGCGCGTTTCAGATCTTTTTGGACGATGTCGAAGAACATCTTGATAGCTACGCCTCTTCAAACGGCGCGGACGACGCGTATAATAATTATGACGACGGCTACGAAACGCCTGATTACGGCTATTATGACGACTCCGATGATTTTTCGCGCAATACGGTAACGCGCACCTACAACTTGGGGGCTTTGGTGTTCGGATTGATTCTCGCCTGCGCGGCGGCGGGGATTGCGGCGCATTTGCTGTTCCGTCAAATGAACACCGCCGTTGCGCAGTCCCACGCCACCGGATATGTGCTTCAGAATGGCTTCCGGTTGACAAATACGCGCGATATTTTTCTTTACAGCACCACAAGTTCCGTGCGCATTCAAAGCAATGATATCCACACGAACCATCACGGCGGCGGATTTTCAGGCGGCGGATTCTCAGGCGGCGGATTCTCAGGCGGCAGCAGCACCCACGTGAGCAGCAGCGGCAGCACCCACGGAGGCGGAGGCGGACACTTTTGATACGGATTACAACGATTTTGTGCTCTTGCGGATCAGGTTTTCTTTTGAAAAATCCAAAAAGATCGAGACAAAAACCGCGCCCGCAATGGTTACAATGGTTTCGGGTATCATAAAAGCGGCGTTATAGCCGAGCGAATAGGCAAGTATGCTTTGACCATCGGGTGCCCATACCCCCCAAATCCAAATGCCGGTGATCACGTGGCAAGCGTAGCGCAATACGCTGGCAAACAGTGTGCCGACCGCGAGCGATACCGCTTGCTTTTGGATGCTTTTGCGAAAAACGCCCGCAAGACCCATCGCGCCGAAAGCAACGACATAATCAAGCAAAATGATGCCAGCGAGCGCAAGCGCGTTCGTTGCGTATTGCAAATTGTTCAGCCCCAGGAGTTGCTGAAAAACGCCCGCGATCATGGCGTTGGCTACGCCCCATTTTGCGCCGTAACGATAGGCGATGAGCACGAGGGGGAGCTGGCTGAACAACGTGACACTCCCGCCGAAGGGGAGTTGCGCGAATGTAACCAAACTTAGGACGGTTGTCAATGCGATGGCGAGTGCGCTTTCGGTTAAGCGGCGTGTGTGTGTGACG
>JAITDE010000083.1 GCA_031282735.1 Oscillospiraceae bacterium
AACGCCATAGCAGTACCTTGCGGGATATATGTATTGCGCGGAATTTTGGAGGAAGACGATGATTGAATTAAAACCATGCCCATGTTGCGGATATCCCGCAAAATTGTACAACTATAAGATTTGGCGCAAGTTATTGATCAAATTCTTACATCATAGGAGACCATTTTAATGACAAACAATTTACAGGCATTTGCTTGTGCCATATTTATGGCGTTTGGTGCAAAGGCACGACCACCGAATCATGTGTCAATCATAAACGCGCTGTGAATTTTTAAATTGTAATTTACTTTAATTAGAAAGAGGATAATATTATGTTTCATTTGGAAGTAGACCTTACAGCGGAACAACTGTTCCTTGTTGCAAAAACACTCCGTGACAACGATGCCGCTTTTTTGGATCAAGAGAATTTGCCGTCCAATTCTATGATTGTGTTGGGTGAAAAAAATCCGGAAGCAGAGCAGTATCGCGAACAGTGTATTGCGTTGGCAAAAAAGCTTGCGCAATTTGGCAAACGCGCCGCCGTTCTGTCCGTTCTGAAAACATTCAAGCTTGATCGCGTGAGTGCCGTGCCGGACAATCAAGCAGAAGCGGTTTTCCACGCGTTGGAGGAAATTGACAATGCCGACTGATCACGCAAAGCTTTCCGCGTCGGCGTCGCACCGTTGGTTGCATTGCACCGCCGCGCCTACGCTTGAAGCGCAATTTCCGCAAAACGATACAAAGTATACAAAAGAGGGTACACTTGCGCACACGCTTGCTGAAGAGTACGTTCGCAAACTGCGCGGCGAAACAATTGAATGCCCGTGCGAAGTTGACGATCCTGTCATGCACGAATGTGCGTCAAAATACGCGGCGTATGTGATGTCCGTTCTTGCAAGTAAATCGTCCGACGCGGCACTGTTTCTTGAAGAAAAACTTACATTTGGCGAGTTCGTGCCGCACGGATTCGGCACTGCGGATTGTCTTGTTATCGCGGACGACTTGTGTGAAGTCATTGATTTTAAATACGGCGCACATGTGCAGGTTAGTCCCGAAGATAATCCGCAAATGAAAATCTATGCCCTCGGCGTTTACGCGGAATTCGGACAAATCTATAACATTGAGCGGTTTAAGTTAACCATTTTCCAGCCGCGCATGAACGATGAAGCGCAAAGTTGGAACATCTCTGTTGCGGACTTGTTGGCGTGGGGCGAATGGATGAAACCAATTGCGCGTGCCGCTTATGACGGTCCGGGACGTTATTGTGTCGATACCGATGTTTGTCGATTCTGCAAAGCAAATGGCAGATGTCAAGGTCAATACGATCATTACAAAGGCTTATTCGATATGGCCGATCAAATAGATCCGCAAACAATGTCGCCAGAGCTACGCGCCGAAATCCTTAACAAAGCAAATGGACTGAAAACTTGGCTCAACAAGGTTGAAAACGGTGTATCCGCGTCCCTAATGTTAGGTGAAACAATTCCCGGCTGGAAGATTGTTGAGGGTCGTGCGGATCGAAAAATCACCGACGCGAAAAAAGCGATTGATGTACTCACAAAAGCGGGTTTCACAGAATCCGACATTTGCGAAACCAACATTGTTGGAATCACCGCGCTTGAAAAACTTGTCGGCAAGAAAAAACTCCCCGAAATCCTAGGCGATCTGTTGGTTAAACCCACAGGCAAACCCACCCTTGTGCAGGAAAGTGACAAACGTTCCGCACTTCAACTTAGTACGCAGATGCTTGACGCATTTGACGATAACAATGAATGAGAGGTAACAACATCATGGCAAACGAAACTCAATTGACAACAGGCAAAGTGCGATTCTCTTTTCTCCACGCGTTTGAGCCGGCTCCAAACAAAACAGGGCAACTCAAATATTCCGCGACAATTCTCATCCCCAAATCGGACAAAGCGACACTTCAAAAAATGCAAACAGCCGCACAAGCCGCGCGTGATAATTTTCTCGCCAAACGCGGCAAAAAAATCCCCATTCCAAAGGGATCCGCCGTTCCCGGGCTTCCTACAGTATGGGACGGCGATGGCGAACGCCCCAACGGTGAACCGTTCGGTCCTGAATGCGCAGGGCATTATGTCGTCACAGTTTCATCTAATCGCAAGCCCCTGATCGTCTATTCTGACAAAACAGAAATAACGGCAGAAGAAGAACTCTATTCCGGCTGCTATGGCAAGGTTATCATCAACGCGTTCGGCTATGCGAATGAATCAGTCGGCGTGACGTTCGGGCTTAATGGGATTATGAAATTGGAAGACGGCGAGCCAATCGGTGGTGTTGTAATCAAAGATACCGATTGGGACAGCGATTTCGACGAAATCATTTAACTTTCTAGGAAACGGCGCGGTTCGAACAGCGACCTAGGTGGGATTTACTCCTTTAACCCATTTATACAAGAATCCGGTGGAAATCCGTGATGCCGCGCCGTTTCAAACTCACAAAGAACAGTTTAATTAAGGGAGAAGATATTTTAACTTGAGGAGGAAATTTTAATGGAACTGCAAGTATTTAACAACAGCGAGTTCGGCGAGCTTAATGTAATCGAGATTGACAACAAACCGTACTTTCCCGCAACCGAGTGCGCAAAAATCTTGGGTTACAAGAATCCAGCAGAGGCAATTGGTGATCATTGTAAGGGGGTAGCGAAATGCTATGTGACTAGAAATGTCACAAACAGACATGGCACAGTTGAGGGAGAAAGAGAGATAAACGTCATCCCCGAAAGCGACCTCTATCGCCTAATCATCCGCTCAAAGCTTCCGTCTGCTGAACGTTTCGAGCGATGGGTTTGTGACGAAGTCCTGCCCTCTATCCGCAAGCATGGCATGTACTTAACGGAACTGACCACTGATTTAATGTTCACCGACCCGCGCAAATTCGCTGAAATGGCAATGAGGTTTGCGGATGAACGCGACAAGCGGATTGCCGCCGAAGCCGAAAACGCGAAACTTCTCCCTGCCGCGCAGAAATACGAAGCACAGACGGACACAGCGGGATTATATAAACCGGGTGAGATTGCAAAGGATTTGGGCATCAGCGCAAAAACACTTAACAGATTTTTGCACGACTGCAAACTGCAATTTTTGCCGAATGGTTCAAAAACGTGGCAACTTTATACCGAATACGCGAATGACGGATTTGCCGTAACAAAAATCGTTCATTTGAATAACGGCAAAGACGTACCCTTTTTGCACTGGACGGCAAAAGGTCGTGACTTCATTTTTGATTTGTGCGAACGCGAACAACCTGATTGGTATGTTGGATAAAGAAGTCAAATGTTTTTAAATTTATGATGAAAAGGTGATTATTTGGTTGTATACGACTGCGAGGTGTTTTCCAAATCAAATGATTGGTGTGTATGTTGGATCGATATCGACACTGGCGAAGAGGGCGAAATCGTCAACGATCGCGCGAAGTTGGTTGATTGGTATTCAAAAACCAAACACGAAATTCATGTTGGTTACAATTCACGCCACTATGATAAATGGATCATCCAAGCACTTTTGAAAGATATCCCCGTCGGTCAAATCAGTGACAATATTGTCATGTATGGTCGTCGCGGTCATGAACTAATTCAAAATCCGATGCCATGGCTTGATTATGATGTTATGCCCAGAACCGATCGTGGTTTGAAAGTTCTTGAGGGTTTTATGGGACATGAAATCAAGGAATCTTCTGTTTCGTTCGATATGAACAGACCATTGACAAAAACAGAGTGGCAAGAAGTATTGCAATATTGCCGCAATGACGTTCGCGAGACCGAAAAAGTGTTCAATAAACGCGCCAACACGTTCGATGGACACATGGGACTTGTGAAAATGGCAAACGAAGCAAATCACAAACGCGATGCACAACTTGTCAATCGCACCGCCCCGCAACTTGTCGCCGCAATTCTCGGTGCGCAAAAACCCGATTTTCCGCGTCCTGATGAATTTGATTTATTCTTGCCCAACACGCTCGAACTTGACAAATACCAATTTGTCGCGGATTGGTTTTTGAACCCGAACAACCACGATTATAGGCAAGAATTGAAATGCGAAGTGGGCGGTGTGCCGCACACATTCGGTTGGGGCGGCATTCACGGCGCACTTTCGCAATACAGTTCAAAACAACCCGGCACGTATATTCTATGCGATGTTTCGTCTCTTTATCCCGCATTGATTATCGAATATGATTTGATGTCAAGGAACGTTGCAAACAAAGCAATTTATCGGCAAATTAGGGATAAGCGCATTGTGTATAAACGCGAGAAAAACCCACAAGAAGCCGTGTTGAAACTTGTCTTAAACTCTACATTCGGTGTGTTCAAAGATCAATACAACGCCCTTTATGACCCCCGTATGTCCAATGAAGTGTGTATCCATGGGCAGTTGTTATTGCTCGATTTGATTGAACATCTGGAAGCCGTTCCAAGTTTGACGCTCATTCAGTCCAATACGGACGGTATACTTTCCCGTATTGATAACACCGACGATTTATCACTCTATTATGATATTTGCGAAGAATGGCAAAAGCGCACACGGCTTGCGTTGGAGTTTGATGAAATTGAACGGGTTTATCAGCGTGATGTCAATAATTATCTGGCGGTTTTCAAAAACGGTACTGTAAAAGGAAAAGGCGCGGTCGTCAAAAAACTTTCCGATCTTGATTATGATATGGCGATTGTCAACAAAGCGGTCGTTGCGTATTTGCAACATGGAACATCTGTTGAAAAAACGATAAACGATTGTAACGATTTGCGCCAATTTCAAACGATACGCAAAATCGGCGGTTCATACGCACACTATCGTCACGGTGATGTCATTTTATCAGAGCGATGTGTGCGGTTTTTTCCAAGCACGGATCAATCCGCGCCAACACTCACGCAATTCAAACTCGATACCGCGAAATATGTCAGCACACCGTCCGCGCCCGAACACCTGTTTCTAGACAACGGCGTGGTTGCGGAAAAACCTGTGCCGCCTCAACTTGATCGACAGTGGTACATTGACGAAACAATATCACATTTGCGTGATTTTGGCGTTTTGTATAACGACTGCGGGTGCGCAAACTGCGTCTATTATGTCAATGGTTTGTGCAAACGAAAGTCCAACAGCGGTCGAAAAATGATTGAAACGGCAATTTGTGATTGGTACATTCAACGCACAATACAAGTGAGGAGTCTTTCATTTGAAATATCCAATTTCAACAGCGAATTCCAGAACTGCGATCAATTGGAAATTGTCGGAATATGATTGGCAGTCGCTGCTTCAAAAACTAAAACTTCCCACACGAACGCGGGAAACGGTCGTCGAGTATGAACATATGGAGAAAAAAGAGCGCGATCGTCTCAAGGATGTTGGTGGTTTTGTCGCGGGTACGTTACGTGGCGGACGGCGTAAATCCGATTGCGTCGTCAATCGTTCCCTCATCACGCTCGACGCGGATAACATACCAAAAAACAATCATTTGTTTGAAACACTCGGCGAAATGAATCTGCAATCTTGTGTGTATTCCACACATAGTCACAACGCGGAACATCCCCGTTTTCGTTTCATCATTGCGTTGTCACGTTTGGTGTCGCCTGAAGAATATCAAGCGGTCAGCCGTCGTGTCGCCGCCGATATCGGCATTGATATTTTTGACGACACAACATATCAAGCGCATCGGTTGATGTATTGGCCGTCCTGTTCTCTTAACGCGGATTATGTGTTCAAAGATTGGCAGGGCGCACCTCTTGATGTCGATCAATGCCTTGCCAAATACGCGAATTGGAAAGATGTCGCGTCATGGCCGACAAGTCAACGTCAACAAAGAGTCATTGAACGCAATGCCGCAAAACAAGGCGATCCGCTTGAAAAACCGGGTGTCGTTGGCGCGTTTTGCCGCGTGTATTCCATTCATGACGCAATCGCGGAATTCCTTTCAAATATCTACGAACAGGCGGGTGAATCCCGATACACACTGATTGCGGGAACGGCAGTTGGCGGCGCGGTTGTTTATGATGATAAATTTTTATTTTCACATCATGCCACCGATCCCGCTTGCGAAAGATTGCTCAACGCGTTTGATTTGGTGCGCGTTCACAAATTCGGCGATAAAGATGAACGTGTGAATCAAGACACGCCAATCAACAAATATCCGTCCGTCATTGCAATGACAGAATTCGCGACACAACAGCAATCTGTTCGCGTAGAACTGCTTTCAGACGCTCTTGAGGACGACGACACAAACGTGGATTGGCACGTTAAACTCGAAATGGATGCCAAAGGACATGTGTCTGAAACGGCGCTAAATGCTTTGTTGATTTTGCTGAATCACGAAGCGTTCAAAGGCAAATTATACAACAACGTATTTTTGCGTGGTTTGCCGTTTGTCATCACGCCGTTGCCGTGGGATGATAGAAAAGAAACACGTCAATGGACAGATGAAGACAGTTGCGAACTGCATATCTGGATGGAAAGTTCCAAATACAGAATTGCGTCAAAGGGCAAAATAGACGAAGCGCTCATGGCTGCTTTTTCCCGCAACCGCCGTGACCCTGTGCGCGAATATCTTGAGGGATTGCGTGATTACAAAAACGGAATGCCCTATAAGCTCGAAACGCATTTATCCGAAATGCTGGGCGCTGAAGACAACGAATACACACGCGCGGTGTCGGCAAAGTTCTTCATCGGCATGGTAGCTCGCGCACTTAACCCCGGTTGCAAGCTCGACACTGTGCTTGTTTTGTGCGGAGATCAAGGCGGTGGCAAATCATCATGGGGACAATGGCTTGCCGGAGAAGATTATTTTTCAGACAGCCTAGGTACATTCAGCGGCAACGATGCTTATGACGGACTTGTCGGCAAATGGCTTGTTGAACTTTCCGACTTGTCGGCGATGCGAAGATCAGAAATAGAAGTCACAAAGTCATTTTTGTCCAAACAACATGATTTTTACCGCGCGGCATACGCTCGCTTTCCACAGCAACGCGCGCGCAGATGTGTGTTTGTCGGCACAACAAACGATATGACTTTTCTGCATGATCCCACAGGATCGAGACGTTTTCTTCCTGTAGCCGTTAACAAACAAAAAGGATTGGACAACCTCTATCTGCGCACACCTGAATTGCGCAACAGGCTTTTTGCCGAAGCGGTGTATCGATACAAGCGCGGCGAATCCGTTCTCATTTCGCGCGAATTATCGAATAAAGTCGAAGAAATGCAACAAACATTCACGGAACAAGACGCATGGGAACCTGTTATTATGGAATGGATGACACACAAATTGCCCATTGATTGGGACGAACGCGGCATGGAAGATCGAATGTTGTTTTGGCAATGCGGCGGCGTTGGCACAGAGGAACGCACAAAAGTTTGTCCCCTTGAAGTTTGGTGCGAATGTTTTGGAAAATCAAAATCCGATTTTGACAGCGGCAAAGGTCGGCGCATCACAGCGATATTGACCAAACTCAATTGGCAACGCAAGCAAATTATAAAAACTGGGATGATGTATAGTGGAGCACGATTCTTCATTAAGTGACAGCGAACTTGTAACAGCGGGTGATTATGAACAACTAATCGCCCGTTATGAACCCGCCGTGAACAAATACGCGCGTCAATACGCAACAAATGTCAGTTATATCGACGATTTCAAACAAGCCGCGCGTATTGCGATTTGGGAGAAAGCGTCTCAATATGATCCGCAACGCGGCGTGTCTTTCAAAACATACATCATTTCACATATCAAATACGCGCTCCTCAAAGAACGCGCCGATATTTGTTCAGGAGGCACTTGTAATTCAAGCGTATATATACGTAAGAAATTAGATCCCATTATGGAACTCACGGACAGACATATGGACAGACATGCTGTCGAAATTGGCGGTCTGCCGAATGATTTCGAGAAACATGATGAAGTGCAATATTTTTTGAACAAATTAAAAGATCGCGATCATAATATTGTAAAAGACTATTATTTTGAGAATACAACATATGCGCAGTTGGGTACTCGATACGGCATTTCCAAACAGCGAATTGGACAGATCATCAAAAAAGGATTGGAGATAATGGAAAAGTATGCGTGAATCATCCATCGAAACTTACCTACGCAACCGCGTCAAACAACTGGGCGGTTTGGCATACAAATTCGTCAGTCCCGGCTACAATGGTGTGCCAGACCGCCTTGTGTGTTTGCCGGGCGGCAAGTTGATTTTTGTTGAACTAAAAGCGCCCGGCAAAAAACCAACGGCGTTACAATTGCGCCGTCATGATGAATTGAGAAAATTAGGCTTCAAAGTCTACTCTTGTGTGGACAGCAAAGCCAAAGTGGAGGAAATATTAGGATGAATGAACTTATCACTATCAACTACGAAAACGAAAAACCAACCGTCAACGGTCGTGAGCTTCACGCCGCATTGGGCGTGACAACGCCGTACCACATTTGGTTGCCGCGCATGGCGGAATATGGATTCACGCTAAACAAGGACTATGAATTGGTTGAACAAATTTGTACAACCAATAATCCGAGGAATCCGACTACCACCCGCATGGACCACGCACTATCAATAGGCATGGCGAAAGAACTCTGTATGCTACAACGCTCAGAAGTGGGCAAACGGTTTAGAGAGTATTTTTGGAGAAAGAAATCGCCTTATGAAATTTGAACCGTATCCGTATCAGCAAAAAGCAATCGACTTTGCTCGCGACCATACAAACGCGGGATTATTGTTGGATATGGGGCTGGGCAAAACCGTTATCACACTCACCGTGCTTGATGAATTGTTGTATGATCGTTTTGAAAGCGAACATGTTCTCATCATAGCACCACTCCAACCCGCAAAGAACGTCTGGCCGCAGGAAATTATCAAATGGGAACATACCAAACACATGCCCTGCAGCGTCGCCATAGGTACAGCGTCGGAACGCAAAGCGGCGATTGACAAACACGCGGCTGTAACAATCATTAACGTTGACAATGTGGGTTGGTTGGTTGACAATTATGGAAAACATTGGCATTTTGACACGGTTGTAGTTGATGAGTTGTCATGTTTCAAGTCACCAAAAAGCCAACGTTTTCGCAAGCTTCGTTCCATTCGCAAGCACGTCAAGCGGTTGATTGGATTGACAGGCACCCCCGCGCCCAACGGCTTGATCGACATGTGGTCGCAAGCGTTTCTCATTGATTTTGGAGACGCGCTCGGCAAAACAGCGGGAGGTTACCGCGCGCGGTACTTCAAGCCCACACAATACGCCAATGGCTATCCTGTGAAATGGAAACCGCGTGATGGCGCGGAAATGGCTATTTATGACAGATTGTCATCTTGTTGTTTGTCGATGCAAACGTGCGATCATTTGGATTTACCCGACCGCCTTGACATCATACAAACGGTCACATTGCCGCAAAGTATCATGGACACATACCGCAAATTTGAAAAAGAACTCTTATTGCCGCTTGACGGAGAAGTTGTAACCGCCGCCAATGCCGCTGTGCTGGCAGGGAAGCTGTTGCAATTCACAGGCGGCAAAGTATACGGCGACGACGGCAATGTGTTGCATGCGCACGATGAAAAGCTCGTTATGATGGATGAAATTCTTGCCGAAAGCAACGGGCAACCGGTGTTGTGCTTTTACGGCTATAAACACGAGCTTGCCCGTTTGACGGAACGTTTCCCGCAAGCCGTGAACGTCAAAGAAGACGGCGCGGTTGAACGCTGGAATCGCGGTGAAATCGAACTTTTGCTGGCGCATCCGGCAAGTGCCGGGCATGGATTGAATCTGCAAACGGGAGGTCACATTGCCGTGTGGTATTCCTTGCCGTGGTCACTCGAACTTTATCAGCAAGCCAACAAACGCTTGCATCGCATGGGACAAGAACACGTTGTCTTAATTCATCATTTGATTGCAAAAGGCACAATTGACGAAAGAATCATGCGCGTGTTGTCTGAAAAAGACAAAACACAACTCAATTTAATTGAAGCGTTGAAAGGATATGACGAATGAATCAGATGAATGAGATTGACAACTCTCCGCGCCTGCAAAACCACAATCCTGCCGGATTTTTCATCAAAAAAATCGGCAACACAACATTTTATGTGGACGTTCATTTCAGCAACCAAAGCACCGAAACGGCGCAAGATAAAATCAAACGCCTCATACAAAGCGAATTTGTGGTGGATAAAAATGAAAAAAAATAAAAAATCGGTATTGCATAAATCACGATTTTGTGATAAGATAACAAAGCTACGAGTGAGCCGACCGCCGAAAAGGAGTATTCCATGAAGCAGTCGACACAACCCAAATTTGCGGCGTTGTATTCCCGCCTTAGCCGCGACGATGAAATGCAAGGCGAGAGCAATTCCATCACCAACCAAAAGAAAATTCTTGAAGATTTCGCGCTGAAAAGCGGTTTTTCACGGTTCGTCCATTTTTGTGATGACGGCGTGAGCGGAACGACATTCGAGCGCAAGGGCTTTAAGGAAATGATTGCGGAAATTGAAGCCGGGAATATCGGCGCGGTTATCGTCAAAGACATGAGCCGACTCGGGCGGGATTATCTACAAGTCGGGTTTTACACCGAAGTTTTCTTTCGGCGGAATGGTGTTCGTTTCATCGCCGTCAGCAACAACATCGACAGCGAGGATGGGGCGAGCGGCGAGTTTGCGCCATTTCTCAACATTATGGCAGAGTGGTATGCCCGCGACACAAGTCGCAAGGTGAAAGCTGTTTATCAGTCAAAAGGAAAAAGCGGCAAACGCACCACCAACAATTGCATTTATGGTTATTTGAAAAATCCGGAAGATAAAAATGAGTGGATAATCGATCCCATCGCCGCCGAAATCGTCAAGCGCATTTTTGCGCTGACAGTTGAGGGCAAAGGTCCTTTTCAGATTGCGAAAATCCTTGAAGCAGACTGTATCGAAACACCGGGAGTGTATCTTGGTAAAATGGGGATAGGCGCACAGCGAAATCGTGTCGCCCAAAATCCATACCGCTGGTGTGGTTCGCAAATCATTTCTATGCTGAAAAAACCAGAATACATTGGACATACGGTCAATTTCCGCTTCACAAAGCCGTCTTACAAAGACAAAACGAAAATCCGCAACCCGGAAGAAGAATGGGCGATTTTTGAGAATACGCACGAGGGAATTGTTGATCCCGAAACATGGAAAACTGCTCAGAAATGTCGGACGGTCAAGCGGCGCACCGACACCATAGGCGAGCCGAATCCACTAACAGGGTTGCTTTATTGCGCCGATTGTGCAAGCCGCATGTATAACCACAGAAGCCCCGCGTACGAAAGAAAAAGTTATTACACGGGTGAAATGATGAAAGTCGCGGCGCGTAATGACTACAATTGCCCCCATGGTGGCGGCGGCAGAGGGGCATATTCCAAGGATTGCACCTTGCACTTTATCACTTCAGACACCGCGAACGCATTGATTTTGGAAGCGATAAAACGCACGACGACCTTTGCGCGTGAGAGTGAAACCGAATTTGTCAGGCAGATACGCGAAGCGTCGGTTTTGCGTCTAAGCGAATCAACAAAGGCTGATAAAAATCAAATCGCCAAAAATGAAAAACGGATTGCGGAACTTGATGCGCTTTTCCGCAAAACCTATGAGGATTTCGCCGCCGCGCGACTGACCGAAAAACGGTTTGGGCAGTTGTCCGCAGGGTATGAATCCGAGCAAGCGGAATTGGAGCAACAGACCGCAAAATTAAAAGAAGAGTTGTCGCGGTTTGAAGCAGACACTTTTCGCGCCGATTCTTTTTTGGAACTGGCGAAACGCTACACTGATTTTTCAGAACTTACCCCAGCCATGCTCCATGAATTTGTGGAAAAAGTCGTCGTTCACGAGGGCGACAAATCGTCCGGCAGACGCGTTCAGCGCGTTGACATTTATCTCAACTATATTGGGCGCTTTGATCTTCCCGATCACGCCGAGCATACGGAAGAAGACCCGGCGAAAGCGAAAGAGCGTGAATATCAGCGAGAATATAAACGCAGAAAACGCGCCGAGCAAAAGGCAAAGGAAGCGAATGCACAGAGAGGAACTCCCACGCAATCCGAATCCGCATAAACCGAATGCAAATCACGCGCAACAGCGGCTATGAGAAATCGTAGCCGCTGTTTGTTTAACCTTGAAAAATTTTTGAAAAGTTGGACAAAACACCTTGACAAAACGCGTTCAACGTTCATCTGATTCGCGCAGCGGGGCTACACATTCTGGGTCGCCAAGGCTACCGATACGGTGGAACGATGCTTTTTGCATTACGGAAACGAGGGCAAGCCGCTGAAAATCAAGGCGTCCTATCGGCGCAAGGGAATTCCCGCCGAGGAAACAACAACCGTTAACGGCATATTGGTGTACGGCATCAAACCGCTTTGCATCATGAAGATCAACGCCTATACCAACCGCGATAAAATCCGGGATTTGTATTTTGTATGATGGAAGACGACTGCGGAAGCGCCAAAGCCAAGCTGCCCGTTGATCGTCCAGCCAACTTTGTTTGCGATTCTTATGACGCATTCTCCTTCAGCCATTCCAAAGCACCAGGCGTTTCCTGCCAAAACGCACCCGATAAGCTTCTATATTGTGCGGCTTCGCTGGGACGTCCGGGTGAATATGTACCAAACATTTTTTCCGTCTCCGATTTGGGTACATACTTCTTTTTGGGATTCAAAAGGAATTCAGGCACATGCGGGTTGGCGCTTATGCCCTTTTCCAGCGCGATTTTCGCTTCTGCCATCTTGCCTTGTTTGAAGTATAGAAGCACCGCGCCATACAACATGAGAGTGGAGTCTTCTGGATAAGTGGAAAGCAATTTCTCCGCCGCTTCAAACATGCTTTCCGCAATCAGCCAATTAATAAGGATATAGCGGTTACCTTGATTGTCGTTCGGATTTAGGCGGAGCGTTTCTTGATATATTTCAATCGCTTTTGGTCGCTCACCCTGCCTCCAAAGGCAGTCGCCCAAGCCTTCCATCGCCCGCATAAACGGACGCGTTTCAATGATTTCCCAGAAATAGCCTTCGTTTTCTTTAAAGAACTTTTTCCCAAAAGATTTCGTGCCGACATACACGCCTTGCGCATAAAAATTGGCAGATTCGGAAAGGTCTTGGGTTGAACGCGCCAAAATATTATAGGCATCGGTGCAGTAAGGCGAGACGCGAAGCGCCTTTTTCACTAACGCGATCCGCTTCTGCCGGTTAGATTCTTCCCACGCGTCAAAAGCGAGTTCCTGCGCTTCATATAAAGCGTCTTCGCTAAATGGCGGCAGATGATCAGCGGCGTTTGTATTCTGAGACTCCATGGGGGTTGAGGCTTGGGTGTTTTTCTTGTCCATGTGTTTTTGCTCCTTCGATATGTAAAATTTTCCGCAGTCATTCTTTTATAAAAATGCGGTAATGCGGTTGGCGGCCTCGCTATATTTTTTGATACGTTCCTCGTCCTTGGCTGTCGGGTTGGGGATTCGTGTCAAATCCATGTTGTCCGCGAGATCGGCGAGCTTAACGCGGCAAGCGGTCAGATTTGTTAACACGCGGCTGATGAAGTCGTCGTAGTTTTCGCCGTTACGTTTCGTCAGACAGTCCAAGGCGGCGATAACATCCTCGCCAAACCCCTCAACGCGCAAGTCATCCGGCGTTATATCCGTGTCCTCAATCACGTCGTGCAGTACGGCGCAAATTCTTGCCGTTTCGTCCTCGCAATTCAGCATGACGCGAAGCGGATGGAGGATATAGGGGTTGCCGCCTTTGTCGACTTGCTCAGCATGGGCTTTGGCGGCGATTTCAATCGCCTTATTGAGTGTGGATATTTGCTCCACCTCCTTTTACACTTTATCTTCAGCAATATCATCCTGCGAAAGCTGACCAATCAGGGTTTTCATTTCTTCGTTCATTGAAGATTCTTTTGCAATCAGTGCGCGGCGTTCGTTCAGGGCGCGGTACATCTCATCTTTTTTGACCCCTTCCAGATCATAGAAGAAAAGCGGGATCGCGTTTAAAATATTCGGCACAATATCCGCCACCGCCCAAATGCCGTAAACACGGGAATACACCTGCACGTTGTCGCGCACAACTTGCTGATCCCACTTCCCTTGGCTGCCGATGTTCGGGTTGTAACCTGTCCAGCGAAAGACGGCGATGGTCATTAGGGCGTTGAGCGGTGTCGTCACTTTTTTGATCAGCCCCCACAGCAAGCCTTGTGTGCCGTCGGGGCGTTCGCCAGTCATGAATTCGGTATAGTCGCTTATCTCGCGGTTGACTTCGCTCTCAAGAACGGTGGATGGCGCGTCGTTGAGCACTTGCACAAAATCAAACACGGCAAACACCGAGCCGACTTTCCACCATGTGCCGGTGATTTTCTTGCGCGAACCGATCCATGCCGATATGCACGAAAAGGCGAAATCTGTCGAACGCATGAATAATACTGTTTTGCGGTAGCTACTGTTGAACATTTTTTTGAAACGCGGCACAAGGGTCAGGCTGATGATTTGGGAAATTTGGCGCGGCAAAAAGAAACCCATCGAACGGAAAAATCCGCCCAGAACCTCCAGCTGGAAGATCACGTCCCAATTGTAGCCGCCTTTGCTCCACCATGAACCAGCGAGATCCGCCGCAAATTTGCGCATTTCATATTTGTTTTTGAGCATATAGAACAGCGTCTTGTTGAGCGGCGCGGGTTTTGGTTGCAAAATAATCCGCTCTTTGCTGCCGAGTGCGAGGAATAACGTGCCGCCGATGCCAAAAAGCGCACTCACCATGCCGAATCCCGCAAAAATAGCGGCTTGCGAGACAGGAAGATAGCCCTGTTTTGCAAAATCCATCAGCGGCATGAACATCCCCGCGAGGAAGTCGCCGCTCCATTTGTAGAAAAACGTGTGGAGCAGTCCCATGTTCATGCGATCGGTGGGATTCGGCGAAATCAGGCTAATCATGTTGTCAACAGGGATGGTGTAAATGGTCGAAAACGTTTCGCGCAGGAACAGCATCACAAAAACAAACATGATTTTACGCGGATCTTGCGTATTGTCGTTGTTAATGAACAGGGCGCCCGTGAACATCAGCCCAACGCTTAAAAAGTAAAACGTGGGCGAAAGCATCACGTAGGGGCGTGCCTTGCCCCAGCGGGTGCGCGTTTTGTCATAGGCAATGCCCATCAGGGGATTGTTCAGCACGTCATAAATGCCGATCAGCGCGTTGATTAGCGCGACGTAGAGCATATCGAGCCGCAAGATCTGCACAAAAAACATCTGCTGGTAGTTGTCGGCGATTTTTTGCGCGAGCGTGCGCCCCATGTTGGCGATGGCCGGGTACGCGGTTTCAGCGGCCGTGAGAACGGGTGTTTCGTACATGCGAGTCGCTATGTTTTTGAATCGGGATAGTGTGTTGGGGTCTAAACTGGCGGCCGCGTTGTCTTCCGCGCCGAGCAGGGTGTCTTTCAGGCTTTTTTTAGTTCGCGCCACGGCTATCGTCTCCTTCAATTGTTATGGTACAGGTCGCGCGCCAGTAGTCGTCTTCCGTCAAGCAATAAATCGCAACGACACCTCTGTTTTTGGCGGTCACAAGCCCGTTCGCGTCCACCTCTGCGATCATCGGGTTTTCGCTGTGCCAAGTGACGTCTTGGTAAGTTGCGTCGCTTGGCGATACCTCGGCTTTGAGTTGCGCGGTTTCACCCGTTTTCATGCTCAGCTTGCGGCGGTCGATTTTAACGCCTTCTGTTGGCGTTTTGACCGAAATTTGGATGGTGTCAGTGTATGTCTTTCCATCAAAATCGAAGCTTGCCGAAATCACGGCCTCGCCGTTTTCCGCTCCGGCGTTGATGTAACCATCCGCGTCGATCGCCACGATCTCAGGACGATCGCTTGCCCATGTGATTTTTGTGCCCTCCGGCGCGTAGATTTTCAAGGAGAGATAAGAAGCCTGTTTCGGCGAAAGAATTTTGGATTCGGCGGGATTGCCGTCCGAGCAAATATCCGCGTGCAACCAAGTGAAATTGAACGTGTTGCACTCTTGGATGGTGAAAGAAACGTCTGCAATGCCAACATAATCCAACGGAGCGATCGGTTGGATACCCGCCGTAATTCTGATGTCTTTGATGAACTGCAGCGAGTTGATCTTTTTGGTCGTGCGGTTGATGTTCGCGACGATCCGCGCGTTGGTGTATTGCACCGTGATGGCGTTGATTTTGGCGAACGACGCAAGTCCATCGCCGAGCATCGCCAAACGCTCTTCGTTTGAGCGCATGGGAAAATGCGCGAACAAGGCATCCGAACCGTCGGCAAACGAGAGGACAATATTGTATTCGTCCCTGAATTTTTCAACATAGGCGTTTTCGCTCCCGCAATTGGGACAAATTTCCTGGGGAGCGTCCTCTGTGTTGCCGCAAACGGAGCATCGGAAGTAGTTGAACACGTTTGCTGCGTCACTCAAATCGTTCGGATCGCCTTGGATGTGCCAAAGAAAGGCATCCAGCACGTCGCCGTATTCCGTTTCAACGTTCATTTCCCCCTTTTTGAGTTGATCCTCAAATTGGGGAATCGTATGTTTCATGATATTCGTGAGCCAGTCGGCGTTTTCGCCCGTGAAAGCGATGGAATCCATGAACGCCTCGTCGTGCAAATTGAAAGTGGTTTCGGCGTTGAGTTTTGGCTTTTCGGACAGCGCAAGCGCGATGGCATCCCGCACATAGTCATACAGTTCCGCCTTGGTTGCGGGCGGATTGGTGATGGTTTCGTCAGGCGCGGCTTCGGGCGGATATTTTCCTTCGTGGAGCAGGATATCGTTCGCGCCCCACACAATGCCCGCAACAAAAAACAGCGTAAGCAAGCCGACGGTGCCTCGAATGAGCCACTTGTAAGCTTTTTTGTTGGGTTCTTTTTCAGCGATCGGAGCGGTCGCCGCAATGGGTCGATCGGTCATGACGGTTCTCCTTCTTCCGATTGGGATTTTGCCGCCGCGTCGTGCGATTCGTTTTCGGCAATCAGCGCGGCGATGTGCGCCTCATGTGCGCGGGTTTCGGCGGTTTCAACCACGGGATACGGGAGGGTGTCGAGGTCAAGTTCCCCTTTTTTGTATTGTTTCCACAGTTTGCTGCGCTCCAAATCGCCCTCTTGCGCTTGGATCGTTACGCCTTTGCGCGCGATAACAAAGTTCAAAACGGCAAATCCTGAAAAACAAATCAAACTTAGCAGTGCGCCGTATGTGAATTTTGCCTGCACAAATCCGTCCGCGGCGTTGTTTCCCGCGCCGACGCACAAAATCGCAATCACGAGCGACGCAAGCGCGGCAAACGCGCCGAGCGATGCGAAGACGCCCGCAACGCGTGACAAATGCTTGATGCTGAAAAACGAAATGAACGCGAAAAACAGGGCGAACACCGCAAAAACCGCCATTGCCGCCATACAAATAAAGAGCAATCCAAAGTTTTGGAACACCGTCCCGAAGACAGGCGCTTTTGCCGCAGATGTGAAAAGAGAAATGAGCGCGCTGTTTCCGCTGAGCATGGGTATGACACCCAACAGACCCGCTTGGAAAGTCTGCGCCCCGAACGGCAGATTGACCGTTAGCACCGCGCTGGGCATTAGGAGACTGACAAGCGGCACAATCATGAGGATAAGCCGTAATTTTACCAGAAGAGCACCCTTGAAGCCGGCACCGTAGGTTTTTTTGCGTACGCGCCAAGCCCCCATGCTCAGTTCGGCTCGTTTGGCATCTTGATAAAAACGGTCTTCAAAGCCAAACATCACCACATTCACGCCGCAATGGGGGCATTGCGGACGCCAATCAATGATGCGCAACCGTTTTTTACAGTTTGGGCATTGACTCATTCTGTGCATCGTCTCCTCTTTGGCTGTTTTTTCTCATTATATCATCTCTGATAAAAAAAATCTAGTCAAAAGGGCAATATATTTTTCTTTTTTTTATTTTTGTGATTTATGTGATTCGCGCAAAAAAAATCCCCGCAAAGACGCTTGCGGGGAGCTCGCTTCGTGCGGGCGTTTTTTCGCTAACTCAGTTCAATTTCCAACCCAACAGAGGGCATTCCGAGCTTGACGAGCATGCCGTCGTCGTTTAAATACGCCATATATGCATTGCCGCGACTTATGCCTTCAATCCGCCATCCGCCCTGCTTTTGCGGAACCGCTCTTGTGGCGGGTTGGGATAACAGAAAAAAAACCTCATTGAGCAAAGGCAAAAAACCTGTTTCGGGCAAAACGTCGGTGGACCACCCCGCCGACAGTTCGCCGCACTTGAGCCGCAGATGTTCGTCTTCCAGTTCCATGGTGAAATCTTTTAACTCAACGGGTTCGAGAAACTGCACCGACAAATACCCCGCGCAACGATACATCAGCGATGCCTTGAACGTGTGTTCTTCCACGCGAATGACCAAATTGGATTGAAAATAATTCGGTATCTCGGGCGGCCGAGGCGGCGTTTTGCCGCAGGCAAACAAGGAAATCATCACGAGCGCGAACGCGAGCAATACGAACGCGTGCCGCATCTTTTTGTTGATAACCATCACACCTTTACTCAAAAATGGAAAGCAGGCGTTTCAATTCCTCCGCGCAATCCAAGGCGGTCATGCCGCGCCGTGAAAGCCGTGCCGCCGTGCGATCGGCGCATAATCCGTGCAAAAAAACGCCTATCACCGCCGCGTGGAACGCATCCAAGCCCTGCGCGAGCAACGAGGCGATCATTCCCGCAAGCAAATCGCCGCTGCCGCCCTTCGCGAGACCATCGTTGCCCGTGGTATTGCGGAAAATTTGCCCGTCAGGTGCCGCAACGAGCGTGTTCGCGCCTTTGAGTGCCAGCACAACGCCGTATTCCCGCGCAAAATCCGCCGCAATGGTCTCGCGATTGTGGTTAACATCCGCAGGCGCGCATCCCAACAACCGCGCCATTTCCCCGGGGTGCGGCGTGAGCGCCAGCTGCGCGGGGCGTACTTTCTTTAACAAATACGTATGCGCCGCAATGGCATTTATACCATCGGCATCCAAAACGGTCGGGCAAACGATGGATTGCAGCAATTGATGCGTGAGTTGGATTGTATCGCCGCAAAGCCCCAGCCCGCAACCGAGCAAGACGGCGGTTTTGCCTGTGAGATTGCTTTGGATTTGCGGCAACGCTTCACGCGAAAGCATTCCCGCGCCGTTGCTTTTGAGCGGCAAAAGCGGTGTTTGGATGAGGTTGGGCGCGATTGCGCCGTATGCCGCGTCCGCAAATGCTGCCGTCACCAGCCCCGTGCCCATATGCGCCGCACCCAACGCCGCCAGTATCGCCGCGCCGGGGTAACGCGCAGATCCGCAAACGCTGAGCAAATGCCCAAAACTGCCTTTATGCCCATGCGGATCGCGGCGCGGCATGGATCCTTTCACAAATTCAAGCGTGATATCGATCACTGCGGACAATGGAACACCCCCTCAAAAAATCCGAAAAACTTTGCTAATCATAAAATTGATGCGCAAAACGCGTAAAAGCTCTTGGCATAAAGACAACCGCCCATGTTTCTCAGGCATGAGGGCGGTTGCGTCTTTCCGCGTTCAATATGCTAATTCTTCATCAAATGCACCAAAACAGCTTTTTGCGCGTGCAAACGGTTTTCAGCCTCGTCAAAGATTTCGTTCGCGTGCGATTCCAACACATCGGCAGTGATCTCTTCACCGCGATGCGCCGGCAAGCAGTGGAGCACCATTGCGTTGTTGTTCGCGGCTTGCATCACAGCGCCGTTGATTTGATAACCCGCAAAAATTTTTGCGCGCGCTTGCGCCTCGGATTCCTGGCCCATCGACGCCCAAACATCCGTGTAAAGCACATCCGCGCCCGTCGCCGCTTCCGCTACGCTTTCGGTGCAAAGATAATCGCCGTTTGCCTTTGCCCATGCCATAATCGCGGTGTCGGGCTGATAGCCCGCGGGGCATGCCGTCCGCACTTTCATGCCGACTTTGATGCCGCCGACAATCAGGGAATTCGCCACATTGTTGCCGTCGCCGATGTAACAAAGCGTCAGTTCGCTGAACGGCATTTTTTTGTGTTCTTCAATGGTCAGCAAATCCGCCAGCACTTGGCACGGATGCGCAAAATCGGTCAAGCCGTTGACGACGGGGATTGTTGCGTATTTTGCAAGCGTGTCGACCGTCTTTTGCGAAAATGTGCGGATCATGATCCCGTCCAGATAGCGCGAAAACACGCGGGCAGTGTCTTCCACAGGCTCGCCGCGCCCAATTTGGGTGTCCGTGCCGCTCAAAAACAGCGGATATCCGCCCAAATCCACCATACCGACCTCAAACGACACACGTGTGCGCGTGGAGGACTTCTCAAAAATCATTCCGAGCCTTTTTCCCTCAAGATAGCGGTGCGGCTCGCCGCGCTTTTTTTTCTCTTTCAGTTCCAACGCGAGGGCAAGCAACGAAAGTATCTCTTCTTTGGAGTAATCTGAAAGCAACAAAAAATCTTTTTTCAAAGTAACACATCTCTTTCCATGGTTGATAACAAACAAACAACCAACCTAAATGTTTAATCATTATATCATTTTTTTCGGATTTAGCAATGATTATGACAAAATTGTAAATAATCGGTATTGGCATAAAATAATCCTCGTCGTCATATCCATATAGCATGGCACGCAATGGAAAAGGATGTGACGCAATGAAAGAATGCAACGCCCATCGGGTTGATGAACATACGGTCTTGCCGCGCGGCAATCCGGCGGCAAAGCGCACTTTATTGATTGCCGTATGCTGCGCTTTTGTGGTTGCCGCAACCGTTTTTTCGTCTGACAATCTGCGCGGACATGCCGTTTTTCTCGGGGCAAAACTTGAAAATCCATTCCCGTTTGCGGATGCTGTTTTGCCATCCGCGGCCGCGGAAAAAACACACGCCGACAGCACGGAAGATCCGGCGGACGCAAAATCCGTGCTGGCGCAATCGGACGCAAAATCCATCGATTTGAAAGCCACGCCAGCCGATGTCCGATTGCTCATGGAAGAGGCGGAAACGGAATTTGCCGATCAAAAAAAAGACGGCGCAATCATCAGCAAAACATACACGAACAAAGACGCTACGGATGTTTTTGGACGTATTGCCGTGCGAAACACCACGAAAACGGGTGTTTTGGATATCAAAAAGCAACTCGCTGACAAAATCCCGCTGAAGATTGATCGATCAAAACCGTCCGTGCTTATTTATCACACCCACACGACGGAGGGATACGAAATCTTGGACCGAGGTTGGTACGCGCGGGATTGGTCGGCGCGAACGAACAATCCCGCAAAAAGTGTTGTCCGCGTCGGCGCGTCCATTGCGCAAGTGCTCGAAGCCGCCGGTTACCGCGTGATTCACGACACGACCATCTATGACCGCGCTTACAGCGGCGCGTATGATCGCTCACGCGTGACCGTGCAAAAATATTTGAAAGAAAATCCCGACTTGATGATTACTCTGGATGTCCATCGAGACGCGATACACCAGGACAACGGCGGACACATCAAACCAGTCGCCGAAATCAACGGCAAAAAGGCCGCGCAAGTGATGATCATCACGGGGATTGAGGAAGGCACAATCACTGATTATCCAAACTGGCGGCAGAATTTAAGCTTTGCGCTCAAACTGCAAAATCAAGCGGAAAAAGATGCCCCCGGCTTGATGCGACCGATTTTCTTTTGTCCGCGCCGCTATAATATGAACGAAACGCCGGCGTCCCTCTTGCTGGAGTTCGGATCGGATGCGAACACGCTGGAGGAGGCTCTTTACAGCGGACGCCTGATCGGCAATTCGTTGGCAAAACTGATGAACGCGTACGCGGAAGAGAAGACGGAGATCAAAGGCTAGACACCAATGAGCGGTTGCGCGTGGATCGCGCAGGCGCAACCACATTCCACGCGAAAGAATGATCACTGCAATCACACCGCGATATTGTCTATCGTCACTTGAATTGCGTTTTTGAGCGCGAAACCCAACGCCGCCACACTGCCGATTGGTGCGGGCGCACAGCGGATTCCGTCGGCGATCGTTTCTAACGGCGGCAGAGCGATGGCTTTTTTGTCCACAAAAAGGGTTGTGGTTTGTTTATCCAACTGCATGCCGACTTCCCGTCCCTCCGTGCCGAAGGCCAGCTTGCGGGTGTTTTCGTCAACAATCAAACCTCCGCAAAGCATGACGGCGGCACACAGAAGTATGAGGGAGGTCAGGGCAAACCGTTTGAGCAATCGAACGCTTTCTGTCATAGCTTTTCTCCTCGTTTTTGTGCGTTTTTTGTTTACGCCTCTATTGTATCCAAATGTATCCAAAATAAATGCAAATGCATCAAATTC
>JAITDE010000006.1 GCA_031282735.1 Oscillospiraceae bacterium
ACAAACGATCCCATTTTGCATCGCGGCGGATGGGGACATCTCTTGGGCGATGAGGGCAGCGGATACGATATTGCGCGGCACGGATTGCGGGCGGCGGTTCGGGGATTGGATGAAAGCGGACCCGCAACGATGCTGTCCGGCGAGATGCTGTCGTTTTGCGGCGTGACGGATCCTGAATCATGCATCGGTGTGTTCTACAATCCGGACATGCCGCGACACGTTGCGGCAAAATTTGCGCAAAATGTATCGAAATGCGCCGAATCGGGCGATCGAATCGCGGAAAAAATCCTGCTGAAATGCGCCGAATCCTTTGCGGAAACCGCAAAAGCTCTGCTGTGCGCGTTGCCTGATGCGGCAAGACTTGGTCTTTGGGGCGGCGTGATGCAAAAATGCCCCGCGTTTCGAAATCATTTTCAGCAGGCGGTCGCGCGTGCGTTCCCGCGCCTGCACATCGGGTTGCTCCCCGCACCGCCTGAAGTCGGTGCGCTATTCGCTGCGTTTTCATCGTCGGGACAAAACCTGACTGAATCACAAAAGAAAAAAATCATTGCGCAAATGCCGGAATGGGAGCTAAAATGATGCGGAAATCAGACGAATACCTCGAAAAAGTTGCACAAAAAATCGAACAATGCCGTGCGGCATCCAACAAGATTGAACAATTTTCAATTGCTTTGGCGGACACGATACAGGCACAAAAAAAGTTTTTCGCGTTCGGCACAGGACACTCATCGTTGTTGGCGCAGGAACTGTTTTACCGCGCGGGCGGATTGGTTTGCGTCCAGCCCATACTGGAAAGCGCACTCATGTTGCACGAATCCGCCTCAAAAAGCACGCAATTGGAGCGCGTCGCGGCATACGCGCATGTGATTATGCGTCACTACTCTTTGCAAAAAGGAGATCTGTTGCTGATTTGTTCAAATTCAGGGCGAAATCCGTTGTGCGTCGAACTTGCTGTTTTGGCACGGCAAGCGGGTGTGAAAATCGCCGCGCTGACGAGTGTCGCCCATAGTTTGGCAGGTGCTTCACGACACGAAAGCGGACTGCGGTTGCTCGAATGCGCCGACATTGTGCTTGATAATTTTGGCGAAATTGGTGATGCCTGCGTCGGCTTCGATGGATTTTCCGCGCGGACATCGCCGACATCGACGGTGATCGGCGCGGCAATTTTGCAGGCGGCTGTCGCGGAAACAGTTGCGTTGCTCTTGCGGCGCGGCGTGGCACCGGAGGTCTTCGCCAGCAGCAATATAGATGGCGGCGACGCAAAAAATGCCGCGTTTTTGGAGCGGTACAGCAAGGAGATACGATTTTTATGAGTCTCGCGGATTGTGCGTCGACATTTGCGCGGCGCGGTTTTTTAGAGGGATTTTATGGAAAACCGTGGACAACGGCGCAAAGGCGCGAAATGATTGCACTCATGGCCGCACATGGCATGAATACATACTTTTACGCGCCGAAAGACGACCCATTCCATCGGGAATGTTGGGATACGCTGTATTATGACGCAAAACTTGCAGATTTGGGCGATTTGGTGCGCTATACGCAAAATTGTGCAGTCGATTTTGTCTATTGCATTGCGCCTGGTCTTACTATGCGCTTTTCGGTTGAGGAATGTTATGCGAATTTGCTGCAAAAACTTGCACAGGTCTTTCAGTTGGGTGTGCGGCATTTTGGGCTTTTGCTGGACGACATTCCTCCAGAATTGCAGGATGAAAATGATATCCTGCAATTCGGCGACACCGCCAATGCCCATGCCGCGCTTGTGAGTAAACTCCACACCGACTTGTTGCGTTGGTCGACGGACATTTATTTTATTGTGTGCCCTATGCAGTATCATGGGCGGGGGCACGAGGATTATATTGCGCGCTTCGGTTCGGCAATCCCGCCACAGGTGGATATTTTTTGGACGGGGCGCAATATTTGCGCCGAAACGCTGGAGTCGGAAGATGCAATCAGTTTTGCCAAGCACACAAAGCATCAACCGTTTTATTGGGATAATTATCCTGTCAACGACGCCGAAATGTTCCAAGAGATGCATTTGGGTCCCATAACAGGGCGCGATCAGGACTTATATGCGTATTCTGCCGGTTATGCGTGCAATGGTATGGAGTATTTTGAGTGCTGCAAGATTCCGTTTATCACGATTGCCGCGTATTTGCGCGATCCAAAAAACTACGTGCCTGCCGTTGCGTGGGATCGCGCGATGGAGGAAATCATTGGCGGGGAATTCCACAAAAAGTTGATTTTATTCACAGAACAGCTTACGACATCCTGTTTGAAACAGCAAAACGGTCCTCGCATGGTCGAGGCGACTGAATCCGCGATGACCGCGCATTATTTTGGGGAGACCGAAAAAGCTCTTGCAATCATGCGATCTTTTTGTGCCGATTTGCAGGAAACAAAATCTTATCTTGCAAAATGGAAGCATCCCCTTGTTTCGGAACTTCAAAAATGGATCAAAAAGTTTAATCAGTATTGTGACATATTTTCTCTTGCGGTGGATTGCTACGCAAATCCCGCGGAAAAATTGATTGCAGGTAAACTTGCAAAAAATATGCAGGCATACAACGACAGCGCGACGGTGCTCACCGAATTCGCCTTCCGCGCGTTCGTCGAAAAAATCTTAGAACGGAGTGGATTCGATGAAAACAGCAGTGATTCTTGACGCGGGTCGTGGTACGAAACTCTGGCCCTACGCGCAAATACGCAGCAAGGGATTGCTGCCGATCGGGGGTGCGCCACTGCTGGCGCATCAAGTCGCCGTGTTGCAAAATTTAGGCTATCAAAAAATTGTCGTTGTTGCGGGCGCACACACGGGGGATGTCCGCGCACTGTTTCGTCGCCAAGCATCGGTGCAGGTCGTGACCGATGCTAATCCGCAGGGTTCGGCGCGGTCGTTGCTTTTGGCGCGAAATGCCGTGCAAGCCGAGATGTTTTTGCTTTTGTACAGTGATGTGGTGATGCATGCGGATGATTTGCGCCGATTGGATGCCGCGCAAGGATATGCCGCGTTGCTTGCGCCACTGAATGGGAAAATTGTTCACAGCAGCACGGATCATATCGTTTGTGAGATTGAAAAAGGGAACGTTACCAACATTTTGGGGCATCCGCGTGACGCGGGTACACATTATTTTGCGGCGTTTCGCTGTCAAGCAGATGTTTTTTGCGCTTTGGAGAACACCCCGACGCATTTTTCAAATGTCGAAGTCGGTCAAATGCCGCCGCCGGAATCTTTTTTTGAGATGACGCTGGCGCAACTAATTGCTGACAACACGCCTGTTTGTGCACTCGAAGCACAAAATCATGTGGTTGATATCGACAAGCCATGGCAAATATTGGAAGCGAATCGCGTGCTCAACACTTGGCTGTGCGCCGATTTGCGTCGCACCCATCTAGCGGATGGCGCGTCAATCCATCCGAGCGCGGTCGTCGGCGGATTTGTTCAATTGGGCGAAGGCAGTAGCATTGGCTTCAACTGCATTTTGGATGGCAACATCATCGTCGGCAAACGAACTAAAATCGAAAACGGCGCAATCATCAAAGGCAATGTCGTCATCGGCGACGACTGCACCATTTGCAACGGTTGTTTGATTGAGGAATACGCAACCGTGGGCGACAATTGCTATGTTGGTCACGGCGCGGAACTCAACGGCATTTTGCTGCGGAACGCGTTTTTGTATCACTACATGGAAATTTATGGCATTGTTGGCGAAAACGTCGATTTGGGCGCGGCGACCGTGTGCGGCACGCTCCGTTTTGACGACGGGGCGACATGCCAGCGCGTGAAAGGGCGCAGAGAAACGCCGCATCCTGCGAGCGACGCGGTGTTTTTCGGCGATTATTCCCGCACGGGGGTCAACGCGATTTTGATGCCGGGGGTAAAAACGGGTGTCTACAGCATTGTTGGCGCGGGCGTGCGGCTGCTGCATGATTTGGAGGATCACGCGCTGATTTATGCCGAGCAGACACAAGTCAAAAAAGCGTGGGGATCGGAAAAATACGGTTGGTAAACTACTTGTTTACGGTCGTTGAAACAGCGTTGGTTTTCGGGAAATCGAATCCGTGCAAAAAGCCCGAAAGTTCCAACGAACAAATATCGCCGCCGATCACAACGCCGTTGTCAACCAAAAGATTTGCCTGCACAACGCCCGGTTTGCTTTCGTAACCCGGGTAGTTTTTGATGTCGTACGTCCAGCGTTTAACACGTTTTCCGGCGTATTCTTTCAGATCAAGCCCCTGCGCTTTTTGCACCTGATTGTATTTTTCGTAGGCTTCGTCAAATTCGGCCGGAATGATCACTTCCGACACTTCAAGCGGGTCTTCAGCGGCTTCCCATCCAAATTGAGACAAAAAAGCCAAACGCTCAGACGCGTTGGAGGCCGACAAGCGCACCAAGCCATCGCCTCGCACTTCTTTTTTTTCGCTTTGCATCAAAACCAGTAGCGCGATTGCCGCCGCCGCAATGAGAAACACGAGTGCGGCAAATTTGATTTTAGATGATCTGACTGAATACACGAACATGAGTCTTCCGCCTTTCCGCTGTATCTATTGATAGATATGCGAACTGCTGATTGATTATGCTTCTTTCTTTTCTTGTAAAGAAAACGCGAGAAATTTCCACAGATTTTAACATATTTTTTGATTGTTCATAGATTGCCGCTTGACAATTGCGAAATTTTTTGTTATTCTTTAGTAGGAGGAGGGTTGTTCCATGCAAAAGGGTTTCCGTTTTTTAAAACGATCGCTGTCCCTCGCGCTCGCCTGTGCGCTGTGCTTGCTCACCTTTGCCTGCGGTAAGCCGATGTCGGTTATCGAGGTCAAAACGGGCGGTTGGAGCAACAACAGTTTTGCCCTGCCGTTCGGTTCATCTTCCGCGCAAACCAACACCGATGGCACTTGGGTGTTTTTCCGCAGTTCCAAAACTTTGCAGGAAATGGCGGAGGAAATCACCGAGGAATATGCGAATGATTTTTACATTACATCCTCCGCGCACGGCTATTTGATCAACCAAAAGCTTGACCCAACGGATGTGGCGACGCTGTTGGATTGCTATTTTCTTGGGCAAATTCCAAACAGCAAAAAGATGAAAGAGGGCAAAACGAAGGATTATGTCTTCACGTCATTGGTGCGCAAAATCGACGTTGGCAGCGGGCAAACCCAGCAAATTTTGTTTCCCGCCCATCTATTGCGCGATCCCGCCCTGCGCGGCGGCGACGCAAGCATCCCGCTGGATACAAAATTGCAGATTTTGGGCACGTCGATTGATATCGGCTTGTTCTACGAAGCGTTTGGGCGTTACAATGTGCATTTGATCGACGACGAGTGGGTGATCACGGGTTATGCCGCGTTGCCCGCAGATGTCGATCCTTTGCAAGCACCGCTTTTTTCGCGGCGCGTTATGTTGCGCGTGGAAGGCGCAAGTGATTTTGCGACCATTACCGTCAGCTTGCGCGAGGGAAAATACAAGGATTTGCAAACAACAACTGTTGCGGCGCAATCGTCATAGCGCACAAATACGCGAGCACATAAAAAATTAGATTTGGGGAATTAGGAGGAATTTTGTTATGACAATGAGAAAAAAGACTGGATCGGTTGTTTCGATCACGATTTTGGCGGTGCTTCTTGTTTTGCTTTCGCTGGCATATGTTCCCGTCGGTCACACGGGGGTTGTGAAGACTTTCGGTGCGCCGAACGGGAAAATTTTGGAGAACGGGTTGCATTTCAAAGCGCCGCTGGCGCAATCTGTGGCGAATGTGAACAACAAAACACAGGCGCTCCCCGTGGATGCAAGCGCGGTTTCTAAAGATCTGCAAGAAGTTTCATCCACCGTGGTGGTCAATTTTAAAATTTCGGCATCCGAATCCGTGAATGTTGTGCGCAACATCGGCGCGAACGTTTTGATTGACACAATCCTCGCACCGGCGGTTCAGGAGAGCGTCAAGGCCGTGACCGCGCAATACACCGCTGAGGGTTTGATCACGGAACGCGCAAAAGTCGGCTCCGAAATTTCCGCGCTCCTTGAGGCAAAGGTGACGGAGTATGGCATCATTGTGCAGGAGTTCAACATCACCAACTTTGATTTCAGTGAGGCGTTCAATCAGGCGATCGAAGCCAAACAAGTGGCTCAGCAGGACTTGATCCGCGTTAAAACTGAACAGGAAGAGCTTGTGGTGAAAGCCGAAGCCGCCGCAAAAGCAGCCGAGGCGAATGCCCGTGCCGTGCTGATTGATGCCGAAGCCCAAGCCGAGGCGAACATAAAAATCAGCGCGTCGCTCACGGCGAACTTGGTGGAATACCAAAAAATACAAAAATGGAACGGCGTTTTGCCGCAGGTTTCGGGCAGCGAAGCGATTGTGGATTTCAGAAACACGAACCCGTAAAATATGACTGACTTGAACAAAAACGAAGGCACTTTTGTACCTTCGTTTTTTTTGATCTATTTTACGCCCTCTCAATCGGCACGACCTTGCGAAAAACAGAAGTGTAGGTGTGCGACGCGAATTTATCAATGTGCAACGAGCCAAAATACCAGCATTTGTATGTGCAAATCTTGCTCAGTTCTTCAAAATAGGTATTCAAAACGGATGCTTCCGTGACGGCGGATTTATTTTTCAGTTGCAAAAAACTGCGCATGCGGGCGGGCGGTTCATGCGTGACGACGTAATCGACACTGCCGTCGAATTTCTCAAGCAATTCCGTCGCGGCGGCAAGTTCTTCATAGGACGGCAATTCCCAGTGCATATGATTATCGTCGTAGGCGCGAAAATCGCCATCAGGGCTAACGCCGCCGCCCATGGTGAAGATTGTTTTGCCCTCGATTGTGAAGATTTGCCCCCTCGCGAGGTGATACAAATTGCCGCTGATTTGCCGCGCCAAACCGCCGTTCCACTCGCTGGTCGGGTATTGGAGCAGGAGTTCAAAGTTTTCGTGTGTGCCCTCCACAAAGCAGACATTGTACCTTTTTTTGCCGATTTTTTTAAGCAGCGTCTTTTCCGATGGGGAATCATTCCACAAAAAGCCGAAATCGCCGCAAACAATCAGAGTATCGCCTTTTTTGAGTTTGCGCATTTCCGGTCCCGCGAATCGGGAGTAATCCCCGTGCATATCGCCTGTAACATAAACCATCGTGTCACCATCCATTTGTGAAATTTTAAGTAAAAAAATTTTTGTTGAAGCGAAAGATAAAAAGTATAGCAAAAAAGACTTTCATTTTGGCGCGAATCGTGTTATACTAAAGCATGCGCTGTGCGCGAACATAACTAGTATACAACATTTTGAGGCGGGTGTCTATGCAAAAGGTTCAAAAAAAACAAAAAATGAAAAAAATTGTGCTCTCTTTTCTGCTGATCGCCGTTATGCTTTCGCAGACGCTTATACCGATCGCGGCGGCGTTCAACACGCTGATCGACGATATCCCTGGGTTAACGGGAAAATCCGAGATCATTTTGTTGCTCAGTTTGACCGACGGCAGTGTGGTTTTCAGCCAAAACGAAACCAAACGCACCGCGCCCGCGTCGCTCACCAAAATCACGACAGCGATTTTAGCTCTGGAGCACTGCAAGAATTTAGACGAAAAAATCACCGTCAAAGCCTACACCATCCGTATGTTTGACGGCTTGAACAGCTCCAACGCGGGAATAAAACCGGGTGAAATTCTCACGGTTGAGGAGTTGCTCTATTGTCTGCTGCTACCCAGCGCAAACGAAGCCGCCGCGATTCTCGCCGATTATGTTTCGGGGAATATTGACGATTTTGTCGCTCTGATGAACACATTTGCCGCAAAAATCGGCTGTGCCGACACCCATTTCGCCAATCCGCACGGATTGGATCAGGACGGACATTACACCACCGCCGCCGACATCGCCAAAATCATCCAATACGCGCTGAACGGCGATTTTGCCGGCAATGCGGTGTTTGAAAAAATCGTGGATACGCTCCGCTATACGATCCCGCAAACCAACCTCAGTTCACAGCGTCTGCTGACGAACACCAACAAAATGATGAACCCCGGCTATGCCGATTACTACTGCGAAGACGTGACGGGAATCAAAACGGGCAATACAAACAATGCGGGCGATTGCATCACGGCAAAGGCGTCGCGCAACGGCTACAGCTTCCTCTGCGTTGTGATGAAAGGGCAGACGGTCAACATCGACAATGATCCCCTGCCCGAAAACACGGCTTTTGTGGATGCGCGTGTGTTGCTGAACTGGTCATTTGAGCATCTGCGCCTGCGCAAAGTCGCAACGACGGATATTGTCGTGGGCGAAGTGCCTGTTTTGCTTGCCCGCAACACCGACCGTGTTCAGCTTGTGCCGCAAAAGGATGTGAACGCGCTTGTTCCCGAGGGATTGAACGAAGGCAGCGTCCTCATTGAGCCGATTGCCGAGGCGATGCCGCAGAGCGTGGAAGCCCCCATTCGGCAAGGGGATGTGATCGGCATGGCGCGGATCATGTATGCGGGGGAGGAATTCGCGCGTGTGCCGCTGGTCGCCGCAAAATCTGTCAGCCGTAGTGCTTCGCTTTATTTTTTATCGCTGGCGAAACAAGCGACACAGCATCCGCTTGCAAAGATACTGCTGTTTTTGATCCTCTTTTCGGCGGCGCTTTTGGTGGGTGTCTTCTTGTTGCGTAAATATACCCGCCGCAAACAAAAGCAACTGCATATCGTGCCTGAAATCACAAGAAAAAAGTAGCAAAAAGCCTTTTGCCGCTTCGCGCGTTTGAACATAATCACAAAATAGACGTAATCTTTTTTTGCGGGGTAAACAACAATGCTCTATAGCCTCAGCGGCAAAATCGCCGCAATCGATGAAAATATGCTTGCGCTGGATTGCAACGGCGTCGCCTTTGCCTGCGCGGCGACCGCAACAACACTGCAAGGATTGCAAATCGGCACGCAGTGCACCGTTTTCACGCATTTGAACGTGCGCGAAGACGCGTTGGAGCTTTTTGCGTTCGCAACGCAAGCGGAGCTGAAATGCTTTCGGCAGTTGATCGCCATCACAGGCGTCGGACCAAAGGCGGCGCTGGCTTTGCTGTCGGCATTCCGTGCGGATCAGCTGGCGTTTTTTGTGGCAAGTGGCGACGCAAAGAGTCTCACGCGGGCGCAGGGCATCGGCACAAAAATCGCGCAGCGCATCGTGCTGGAACTCAAGGACAAGCTGACGGTTTTTCCCGGCGGCGCACAATCGCCAAGTTCAGGCAACGCGCCCGCGTCCATTGCGGGCAGCGACGCGCTGGCGGCGTTGCTTGCCTTAGGATATGATCAATCCGCCGCGTCGCTTGCTCTGCGCGGCTTGGATGAAAACACCAACACGCAGGATCAAATCAAATATGCGTTAAAACAACTCTCGCGGAAATAAATAGCAAGTCTTGTATACTCAATCACAATAACAGTAGGAGTACCAAATGGAAACCGAACGTATCGTTTCGCCTGAATATACCCCGCCCGACGGCGCAATTGAACTCAGTTTGCGCCCGAAGACGCTCAAGGAATATATCGGGCAGAACAAGGTGAAAGAAAATCTGGCAATTTACATCGAAGCCGCCCGCACGCGCGGCGAAGCGCTCGACCACGTTTTGCTCTACGGACCGCCGGGGCTCGGCAAAACCACGCTTGCGGGGATTATCGCCAACGAATTGAGTGTCAATCTGCGGGTCACTTCAGGGCCTGCCATTGAAAAACAGGGCGATTTGGCGGCGTTGCTCACAAACTTGAACGAGGGCGACGTGCTGTTCATCGATGAAATCCACAGGCTCTCACGCGCGGTGGAAGAAGTGCTCTACCCCGCGATGGAAGACCATGTTTTGGATATCATCATTGGCAAGGGACCTTCGGCGCGTTCCATTCGGCTGGATTTGCCGCACTTCACATTGGTTGGCGCGACCACGCGGGCGGGGCAGCTCAGCGCGCCCCTGCGCGACAGGTTCGGCGTGATTTTGCGTTTGGAACTCTATGGTACGGAGGAACTCGCGCTGATTGTGCGTCGCAGCGCCGATATTTTGGGTATCGCGATTGATCAAGACGCTTCGCTGGAATTGGCGTCGCGTTCACGCGGCACACCGCGCATTGCAAACCGATTGCTCCGCCGCGCAAGGGATTTTGCGCAAGTGATCGGTGATGGGGCTATCACCTGCAAAAGTGCGCAAATTGCCTTGGATAGCATGGAAATCGACGCGCTGGGGCTTGATTTGGTCGATCGGCGCGTTTTGGAGATGATCATCGCGCAATACAACGGCGGACCGGTCGGTTTGGAAACCATTGCCGCCGCCATCGGCGAAGAAACTGTTACAATCGAAGATGTGTATGAGCCATATTTGATGCAAATTGGCTTTTTGGGGCGGACACCGCGTGGGCGCGTTGTAACACCCGCGGGCTACGCGCATTTGGGATTGCAGCATCCGCAGAGACAGGATACGCAAGAACAAATCCGTTTTGCCGACTAAATTAAGGCAAATAATCATAACTTATAATAGGGCGATTGAAAATGGGGAAGGAGAACGCAATGGGCAGATTGTTCGGCACAGACGGTGCGCGCGGCATCGCGAATACCGAAATCACTTGTGAATTGGCTCTGCAAATTGGTCACGCGATTGCAATGGCCTCACAAGAAATATATTTTGATCAGCGCGAACGCCCGCGTTTTTTGATTGGTCAAGACACCCGCGCTTCCTCCTCCATGCTTGCAAACGCCTTGGCTGCAGGGCTGAACGCCGTCGGCACGGATGTGCTCATGGCTGGCGTCGTCCCCACGCCCGCCGTTGCGCTGTTGGTCTCAAAATGGGGCTTGCAGGGAGGCGCGATGGTGTCCGCGTCGCATAATCCATGCGAATACAATGGCATCAAGCTCTTTGGCGGCACGGGCGAAAAATTGCCCGACGCGCTGGAAGAAACCATCGAAAACATCATTTTGAGCGAAACATGCCAAGCGCCGCATGTCATCGGCGGCGGCGTTGGGCGGTGCGCACCCGCGAACGGCGCGTTGCAAACCTACACAAACCATTTGCTGGCAAGCGTCAATCCCCATTTGGCGGAAGATCTGCGCAAGCAGGGCGTTCTCCGCATTGCCTTGGATTGCGCCAACGGCAGTGCATGCCAAACCCAACCCGCGCTGTTTCAATCCATGGGATTTGATTGCGGCACAATCGCGAACAACCCCGACGGCACAAACATCAACACCGATTGCGGATCGACGCATATGCAAAATTTGCGGGATTTTGTCCGCCGAAACGGCTATGCCGTCGGGTTTGCCTTCGACGGCGATGCTGACCGCGTGCTTGCGGTTGACGAAACAGGCGCACTCGCGGACGGCGACAAAATTGTCGCCATCTGCGCAAAGCATATGGCGAGCCAAGGCAAACTGCGCGGCAATACCGCCGTTGTAACCGTCATGAGCAACATGGGCTTTCATGTGTTCTGCCGCAAAAACGCCATCCGCGCCGAAGTGACCGCCGTGGGCGACCGCTACGTGCTGGAAGCCATGAAAGCCAATGGATACAACCTCGGCGGCGAGCAATCCGGTCATATTATTTTCAGCGATTTTGCGCAAACGGGCGATGGACAGCTCACCGCCTTACAACTACTTGAAGTCATGCGGCAAACGGGCAAGCCGCTATCCGAACTCGCCTCGGAAGTGCCGATTTATCCGCAGGTGCTGGTGAACATTACGGTTTCAAACCTCGGCAAACTGCGCTGTGACAACGATCCCGAAATCCAAAACGCCGCGCAAAGGGCACGTGCGGAACTCGGCGAAGACGGACGCGTGCTCATCCGTGTTTCGGGCACAGAACCGCTCATCCGCGTGATGCTGGAAGGGCAAGACGTTGCGCAAATTGCGCGTTTGGCAAATGAACTCGCGGAAATTGTCCGCGAACGGCTGTTGTGAAATAGAACACTTTGTCACAAACGCTAAAACACCATGTATAGCTTGATTTTCAGTGCATTTTAAGACAGCAAAAGACAATTGATGGCTGGTTTACATCTGTTCGACATCGTTGAACTTGGAAAGAATGATGGCGCAAACTGCCTTCGATTCCTTGCCTTTTGGTTTTTTACCCCAGCCTCTGTCGTAGCAAACCAAATCTTCGCTCTCGCCAACCTTGCGGATTACCAGCTTGCTTATTCTGCCGCCGTCAATCCCGAACTGCGAGCCTTCCTCAAAATGTTTGACCCAATACTTGTACTTGCCGCCCGTTTTAGGGCGGGCGATGATTCCTTCTGACCACATCTTATTTGCCCTCCTGTTGCGCCTTGATTGCGAGCCATTCGGCTTTCTTAATTCGCGTGAGTCGTGTGGCGTCGTGCCTGAAAATCTGCGTGTCGCTGCGGTACTCGTACCGCTTGCCCTCGTGAATGATATACTCCGCCGTATCCTTATGCCTCCGAGCCTGAAGCCCGCTGTAAACCGCCTTGCTTACGCATCCGCTTGCCATTTTCGTTACCTCCGTTTTGGTTGTTGCCGCCGCACTGGTGTGTTCGGCATATACATATGTCCCATTCGCAGAGCAGGTCGCCGACATCGTCCACGCCTACCACCGTAGCCCTGTCGCCAGACTTGAGCGTGGAGTACGGGTCTTCTATCGAGATGAGTTCGACCCTTGTGCCGTTCGGGTAACTTTGGCGTATGCGCTCGACTTGTTCTTTGCTTGGAAAGCTACTCATTGCTCGTTCACCGTCCCGTCCGTCAGAATTTCGTAGAGGTACTTGCCGCCGCTGTCCTCGACGTGCGCGCCAGCGAATTTCAAGCTCTCGCAGTCGGCGGCGAAAGCGTCGACGTGCGCCTTTGCCTTGACGAGCGAGGTAAACTCCTGCGTCTCGCAGTCCATCGCGTCCTCCTCAGAGCCGCTTGGATAGGTGTAGCAGTTGGCGGTGTAGGTCGGGCGGCTACCGCCTTTGAAGCTGCCGTTGCCGTCCAACCCCGCGAGCAGGAGTTTTCGAGCCGCCTTGTATTCCTCGCCAATCATGCCGAGCGAGAGCAACCAGCACCGCATGGCGTATTTCGGGTTATCCACGTCGCGTTCTTTGGCGGTGACGCGGTTCTTTTCCTTAGCCGTCTTGCAGAGGGCGGCGATGAATTGGGCGTAGGCGTTAGCGTCCGTGCCTTCGCCGAGCCTGAACCACGGGAACTTGAGCGTTCCGTCGGTCTGCTGTATCGGCAGTTCATCCGCACCAAGGGCGGCTTTGATGAGCGGCTCTTTCGCCGTCACCATCTTTATCAAGTTGTCGAGTTTCTCAGGCGTAAAGCCGTCAAGCGGCATCTCGATGGTCAGGCGGTCGGGAGCGTCCTCATCCTCTGTGGTTTCCGCATCCTCGGTGGTGGGCGGTTCGCAGGGAGCGGCTTCTTCGGGGTTCTCGTCGAACTCGTAGGCTTCGGGCTTGAAGTTGTGGCCGTCTTGCAGCTTGCAGACAAGTTCCCAATCGTCGGGCCCCGTGACCGTGCCTTGCCTGTCGATGACGTAATCGCCAACCTTGTATGCCGCCGATGGCATCCCGAGGTACTGCGTGGGGGCGTTTTGGTGGTGACTTATCTCGCCGACCAGTTTCTTGCGGGTATCGCCCGTTGTGTTCGTTCTGATTTCCATGTTCAAAACCTCGTTTTCCTTGATTCTGCGGGGCTTTGCGCCCTGTTCAGTGTGTCCAATATTACCATCATTTTTGAAGGATAGCAAGGTAATTCTCGGTCATAAAACGTAGAACATCACCCCTTGAAATGGCGGCTTTTCGGCTACTGTACACAATGCTCGACCACTCCGCGAAGCACCCACAAAGCGCACGGCACAGCGAGCGAATTTCCGATGGCGCGGTAGGCGTTGGAATCCCCATACGGGTCTTTCAGCCACTTGCGAAGCTGGTTGTCGGATTTGGTTTTGCCAAGTTCAGCCCACGCCGAACGCCAATAGCTAAGCTGATCATCTGTCGGCTCGGTGATGTGGATTTCATCAAACCAATCATCGGGGAAACCTTGCAAGCGCAGGCACTCGGTGACCGTGAGCCTGCGCACGGCGTAGCGGTTCTCCACCGCCAAATTCTCGCCGCCGGGAAAATCCCCGCCGCTCGCTTTCAGCGCGGCGACCTCGCCGTTCCAACTGCCGTAACCATTGTTTCCGAACGTCTCAACCACGGCTTTGTCCTCGCCGATATCCCTGTGATTGCGGATGCCTTTGTAGTCGCTTGAACACAGCGTTCCGACCATTTCCTGATAACAAACGGCATGCCGCTCAACCGTATTTAGAGTGAACGCCTCATCTTCTTTGATGCCGCCGCCTTTGTGACTTGGACGTTGACCATTCCCTTCAAGGCAAATCGCCGTGCCGCCTTGGCTGCAAGCAGGAGAACCGCCGTTGCCATCAAGGGTTCGCGCGGTTTCGGCTTCGTACACGCCGCTTGTGGGGTTGTCGCTGCGCATGGAGTTAGATGCATCGGAGCAGATATTGTAGACTGTTTGGGCGGCTTCTGCCTTGACCTCAACACACAAATCCACGTTGCCGCTTTCTACGCCTCCAACGCAAGTCGCAACACCTCTGGCAGCACCTTGCCCCTTGCGGTAACGCGGCGTAAAATCCCGTCCTTTGCCTTGCGGCTCAGATAGCATTTCCGCGGCGCGTTCGTCTGCAAAACTGACGACAAGGAACATTCGACGGCGGCGTTGGGCGACTCCGAATTTGGAGGCACACAAGGTCCTCCAAGCGAGACTGTAACCGTCTCCCACGATGGCACCGGCTGTGAGGAATTTGCCTTTTGCAGGTTCAGGAACATGGATTGTTTCGTCTGCGATTTTGAGTAACTCATTGAGAACCTCCCGAAAATCTGATTTTCCACCCGATTTTGAAGAATAAATCCCCGGCACATTTTCCATGATAGCATAGCGCGGATGTGCGCCGTTTGTAGCGTTGCGCATCTCTTTGATGACGCGAACCGCCTCATGAAACAGCCCGCTTGCGCCGTTCAATCCGGCTCTGCTTCCCGCATGCGAGAACGACTGGCATGGACTACCGAAAGTGACTATATCTACCGGCGCGACCGCGCCGCCGTCCAACTTGCGGATGTCGCCATACTGAATGACGTTGTGGAATCGGGCGGCAAGCACGAGGCGCGGATATGGCTCGATTTCGCAATTCCAGAGCGTCTGAATATTCGCTTCACTTGCCGCGAGTTCAAAGCCGCCAATCCCCGCAAACAAGCTACCGTGGGTTAAAATTCCATCCATACAATTGTGCCTTTCTGGATTTTACCCCCACCTCTTCTTCGCCGCTTCCAACCCCGCTTCAATCGCGTTTGTGAGCCAATCTGTCGGCACAATTGCGCGAACACTTTCGGGCAAAAGCGCAAGGATTTGCATCCGCACAGTGTC
>JAITDE010000008.1 GCA_031282735.1 Oscillospiraceae bacterium
CCAAAATTGGGACAACGTCGGCGGTCGCCGTCACGCACGGCGGGGTGATTATGGCGTTGCTGGAGGCGTTCGGTTTGCCTGAAGCACCCATGCACGAATGGCTCTGCCCACCCGGAACGGGTTACACGTTGCGTTTTGATCCGTCCGTTTGGTCTCGCTTGGCAAAATGCGAAGTTGTCGGTCGCGCACCAGCCGAATCAGAAGAAGATATCCTGCGCCAAGAGCGTGATTTATGGATTGCCATCGAAAAAGGGGAGGACAATTGGGATGACTGACGATTTTCAACCGATTCTGCGATTTTTGGCAATGAGCGACGTGCACTACAAAGACGAACACACAAAAGAGCGTGACCGCATGGCGCAGGCGCTTGCGGATGGGCGCGGGATTGCCGCCGCGCATCCAAGCTACAACGCGCTGGATGCCGTTGCCGTCGTGGGTGATTTTGCGAATTCAGGCTCGGAAACACAGATGCGGGCGTTCAAAAAGACCCTTGACGAGGGGTTGGAGGCGGCGACGCAAACCATCCTGTCAATTGCGAGCCATGAGTTCGGCAGCGGCGGCGTGGAAGCGGCCGAGGAGAAGCTCCAACGGATTTTCGGGCAAGCGCCCG
The DNA here is from genome assembly GCA_031282735.1 of Oscillospiraceae bacterium. Lineage (GTDB taxonomy): Bacteria > Bacillota > Clostridia > Oscillospirales > Acutalibacteraceae > WRMQ01. Next base: position 611 of record JAITDE010000008.1, read on the forward strand.
ATGTCCACCGCGTGATCAATGGTTTTCATTTTATTTCGGTGTCGCCGTCCAAGGGCACGGATTTTGACGATAAAAAGCGGGCATGGGCAGGGGAGTGTCTTAAAATCGCCGCGGCGGACGACCCCAAAAAACCCATCTTTTTCTTCCAGCATCCCCATGTGACCGACACTGTCAGCGGATCAATCAATTGGGGGAACGACGATTTCACGGCACTTTTGATGCACTATCCGCAGGTGATTGATTTTTCGGGGCACTCCCACGCACCGATCAACGATCCGCGCTCCATCCATCAGCGGCATTTCACGGCACTTGGATGCGGCACTTTGGCGTATTTTGAGCTTGACGAGTTCGATAAATATTACGGCACGGTTCCACCGCGTGATGAAGAGGCCGCGCAAATGCTGGTTGTGGAAACCGACGCGCAAAACCGCGTGCGTATTGTGCCGTATAACATCCTTACGCACAAGGCTTTTCCATATGTTTGGCGGATTGACGAACCGAGCAATCCCGATTCATTTCAATACACCAACGCCAAACGTCAAGCGGCCGACACCGCGCCCTACTTTTTGCCGACTGCGTTCGCGCGAGCCGAAGACATCACAAGCACAAGCGCGAACATCGTTTTTGCGCAAGCTGTCTGCGATACCTATGATGTGAACGATTACGTCATTCGTGTGCGCCGCGCGGAGGATAACGCCGTTGTGCGCCAAATCGCGATTTGGAGCGAATATTATTTTGACCCGAAGCCCGAAACGCTGTCCGTTCCCGTGAGCGATTTACAGCCCGGAACGGCATACAAGATTGAAATCCGCGCCCGCGGTTTTTTTGACAAAACCTGCAAAACGCCGCTGACGGCATCGTTTGAAACGGTATGCTGACGATTGCGCAAAAAGAGATGCGCGGCGCGGCCCTTGCGCCAATGGCGGGTGTCGCCGACAAAAGCATGCGCGCGCTTTGCGTGGAGCAGGGCGCGTGTTTTTGCGTTGGTGAAATGGTGAGCGCGAAAGCCCTCGCGCTGGGCGACAAAAAAAGTGCGCAATTGTTGCAAATCGGCAATCTCGAACACCCGGCGGGTGTGCAATTGTTCGGCATGGATCCGGACGTGTTTTGCTGTGCGTTGCCGCAGGCACTGGCGGTGCGCCCCGCTTTTTTGGATATCAATATGGGTTGCCCCGCCCCCAAAATCGTTGGCGGCGGCGCGGGCGCGGCACTGATGAAAGACCCCGTGCGCGCGGCGGAAATTGTCCGTAGCACCGTGCGCGAAATTGCGTTGCTGGGCGCGGAATTGCCCGTTTCGGTCAAATGCCGCGTCGGTTGGGACGAAAACGACCGCAATGTTGTGGATTTTGCGAAACGCGTGGAAGCTGCGGGCGCGGCGTTCCTCACCATCCATGGGCGCACGCGGCGGCAAATGTATGCGCCTCCCGTGGATTATAGATCCATCGCGGCGGTCAAAAGCGCGGTGAAAATACCCGTGATCGCGAACGGCAACGTGACGGACGGACAGACCGCAAAAGAAATGCTTGCCCGCACGGGCTGTGATTTGGTTATGGTCGGACGCGGCGCGATGGGGCGTCCGTGGGTTTTTGCGCAAATTGCGGCTTCGCTGAACGGCAGGGATTTTGCGCCGCCCTCCATTGCCGAACAGATGGGGGCGATGTTGCGCCACGTGCGGATGCTCTGCGCCGACAAAGGCGAACGCATCGGCATGTGCGAAGCCCGCAAACACGCGGCGTGGTATCTCAAAGGCATGCGCGGCGCGGCGCAAAAACGCGCACAAATTACATCAATGGTGTCCATCGACCAATTGGAACACATCGCCGAGGAGCTGATCGCCGAAAATGCGGACTGAAATAACGGTGCATCCCGATGCCACAAAACTGATCGAATGCCTGAACGGTGCGGGATTTGCGGCGTTTGCCGTTGGTGGATGCGTGCGCGACGCCCTGCGCGGCGCGGATCCGCACGATTGGGATTTGTCCACCGCCGCAACGCCCGAACAGATGCATCAGGCACTGCGTGGATTTGATTTGCGCGATACGGGATTGAAGCACGGCACAATCACGGCGATTTTGCGCGGGCGGCACTACGAAATCACGACGTTCCGCGTGGATGGCGGTTACACCGACAATCGCCGCCCCGACAGCGTTTTGTTCGTCACGGACGCGGAACAGGATTTGAGCCGTCGCGATTTTACGATTAACGCCATGGCATATCATCCGCAAGAGGGGCTGATCGATCCGTTCGGCGGCGCGGCGGATTTGCGGCGAGGTGTCGTCCGCGCCGTGGGCGAGCCGCAAAAACGCTTCGACGAAGATGCCCTGCGCATACTGCGCGCCTTGCGTTTTGCAAGTGTTTTGGATTTTGCGATCGATACGCAAACGTCGGAAGCAATTTCGGCGCAAAAATATTTACTCAAAAATGTCGCCGCGGAGCGCATCGAAAGCGAACTGCGCAAGCTATTGCTCGGCAAACGCGCGGGCGGCGTTTTGGAGGCATATTTGCCCGTGGCGCAAGTTGTTTTGCCTGTGCCGCAAACGCTGAACGCCGCAATGATCAACGCTTTGCCGCAAAATATTCTGCAGCGTTACGCCGTGCTGTTTTGGGATTCGGCGCAAGAGGATCGGGAGGAAGCAATCCGTTTTTTGCGCCTGCCGAAGCGGGAGCAACGGCATCTGCAATCGATTTGGGCATTGCAAGCGGCGGATTTTTCGGAGAACGCGCCGCCGCGAATCAAAAAAAATTTGGGGCAATACGGCGACGCGTTTTTGGATTATCTTATCATCACCAAGCAGGATGAAATTCTGGCAACCACGCGTCGGCTACTGGAAGAAAACGCCTGCACGGCAATTGCGCAGCTTCAAATTGACGGCTATGATTTGCAGGCGTTGGGGCTTAGCAAAAAGCAAATTGGGCAAGCGTTGCGCGAACTGCTGGACGACGTGATCTGTGCGCGTGTGCCGAACGAAAAAGCCGCGTTGATTGCCTACTATCAAGCGAAACGGGGGATACTGTGACAAGCGGCGACGCATATGACTTGCTTGCGCCTTACATCCGCGAGCATATTTACAAGCAAGGTTGGCACGACTTGCGCCCCGTGCAAACGGCGGCATGCGAGGCGTTGTTTTTCCACGATGAGCATGTTTTGCTCTCGTCGCGCACGGCTTCCGGCAAAACCGAAGCGGCATTTTTGCCGTGCCTCACATTGCTGGAAAAATCACCGCCGCGCGGTGTTGGCATCTTATATATCAGTCCGCTCAAGGCGCTGATCAACGACCAGTTCGTGCGCTTGCGCCCGCTGTTGGAAGAGGGAAAAATCCCTGTTTGCAAATGGCACGGCGACGCGCCGCTGTCGGCAAAACAACGGCTGACAAAACAACCGCGCGGCGTGTTGCAAATTACGCCGGAATCGCTGGAAAGCCTGATGCACCGGGCGCCGGATGTGCGGCGCATGCTTGCGGATTTGCGTTTTGTGATTGTGGATGAGGTGCACTATTTTATGGGCTGCGAACGCGGCGCACAATTGCAGTGCTTATTGCAGAGATTGGAACGTTTGGCAGGTTGTTCCCCGCGCCGTATCGGGCTTTCGGCGACGCTCGGCGACCCGTTGCTGGCGATGGATTGGTTGTCTGCCGGCACGAACCGCGCGTGTTTGCATCCCGAAGCCGACGAAGCGAAGCGACGGCTGCGCATTCGTTTGCGGTATTTTCCGTTGGAAATGATATCGGACGACGACGAAGACGACGGCGGCGTGCAGCGCGCCCAGTTGTTGTTGGACAAGGATTTGTTCGAGTGGACGACAAACCGCAAGACGATCGTCTTCACAAAATCTCGTGCCGATGCTGAACGGGCGGTTGTTTCGCTCAAAGCGATCGCAAAGAACGTCCACGCGCCCGATGTTTATCGCGTGCACCATGGCAGCGTTTCAGCGGCTTTGCGCGAGGAGGCCGAACGCGAAATGAAGCAGGACGAACGCCCCATCGTGACCGCCGCAACGTTGACGCTGGAGTTAGGTATCGATATCGGCGACCTTGCCTGCGTCGCGCAGTTGGGTTCGCCGATATCGGTTTCAAGTTTCACCCAGCGCATCGGGCGGTGCGGACGGCAGGGGCAAATGGCGGATTTGTTATTTTCCCTGCGCCAAGAAACGTCGGCGCGCCCCGAAGATCCGCTGTCAAAAATCGATTGGGATTTGATCAAATCCATTGCCGTGATCGAGCTTTTTTTGAAGGATCGTTGGGTCGAACCCTGTGCGCCGCCAAAATTGCCGTTCAGCCTCCTGTTTCATCAAACGATGCAGATTTTGCTCCAAACCGGCGGCGAAATGACCCCCGCGCGGCTGGCGCAGGAGGTGCTGACGCTGGCGGCGTTCCGTTGCGTGACACAGGACGATTACAAAATCCTGTTGCGCTATTTGCTCAATGAGGGCTGGTTGGAACGATCCGAAACAGGCGGTTTGCTCATCGGCGTAAAAGCCGAGCCAATCGTTACATTCTACGAGTTTTTGGCGGTCTTCCAAACGCCCGATGAATACGAAGTCTGGCATCGGCAAAAAAACATCGGCACGGTTTCACAACTCTTCCAGCCGGGGGATTCGTTCGCGCTGGCAGGGCATAACTGGCAGGTCGTCGACGTGAACGAAGCAAAAAAGCGCATAGCCGTCCAACCAGTGCGCAGCGTCGGCGTCATCCGTTTCCAGTCGTTTTTGCAAGCGCAGACACACGAGATTCTGTTGCAAAAAATGAAAGCCGTCCTCGCGGACGGCGGCGATTATCCCTATTTGGATGTCAATGCCCGCGACGCGCTCCAATTGGCAAGGCGTGTTGCGGGTGAGATCGGCATACTTGACCATTGGATATATGAGAACGAACCGCACAGACCGGCGATTTTTCCTTGGATTGACACCAAGCAACTGCTCACGCTGCAAATTTCTCTGGCGGAGTTGGGTATTTCGACCGAGATCACTCTGGGGGGATATATGCCGCTGTATTTATCAGTGACCGACGGCATGCATACCGCGCATCACCTACGCCAAGCGTTGCAAAAAATCCGCTCGCGCGGCGTGGATATCGAAACGCTTGCCATTCCGGATAGCATTCGACCCGATCAAAAATTCGACAAATTCATACCGAACGAATTGCTCATCCGGCAAGTCAAGGCGGATTATTTGGACGCGGACGGCTTGCGGGAATCACTCCGCTTTTTTTAACTTGCTTTCGCTGTCTTCAGAAAAAGTAGCGCTCAATCAGTTCGCGCAACGGATCAAGCCCTTGTTTGCGTATGCTTGAAAACGGAATGATCCCGCGCGGCGCGTAGGGCGATAAATCGTGTTCCATTTGCGCCAATCGCGCGGCGAATTGCGTTTTGTTGAGTTTATCGCTCTTTGTGAGCACCGCCGCGAACGGCACGTTTTTTGCCCGCAAAAAATCCAACATCGTGATATCGTCTTTGCTGGGCGCGTGACGCATGTCCAGCAATTGGACGACAAGATCCGCGCGGTTCGCCGCAAAATACCCCTCCATCAGCGCGGCAAAGCGTTTGTATTCCGCTTCCGATCGCTTCGCGTAGCCGTAACCGGGTAAATCCACAAGCCGTATTTTTTTGTCTGAGTAAAAATTGACGGTGATGGTTTTCCCCGGCACACCGCTGACGCGCGCCAGATTTTTGCGCCCCAACAGGCAGTTGATCAGCGTGGATTTTCCCACATTGGAACGTCCCGCAAAGGCGGCTTCGGGCAGGGTTTTTTGCGGCAACTGCTTCGGCGTTCCAAAGGATGCCTCATAATCGAACGCTGAAGTGTTCATTGCACCGCACCTGCCGTTTGAAAATCGCGCAATTGCTTGCGCTTTGGATTTTCTTCCGTCCGCACCGATGTGCGTAGGGCAAAAGAGGGGACTTCCGAAAGATGTTTGATGCCGACGATCGTCAGTGCGTCTTTTATGGCGGTGTCCACATCCTCCAAATCGGGCAGATTATCCTGCGGAATGAGCACCAGCGGGATGTTTGCGGAAAATGCCGCCATTGTTTTTTCGCGTAATCCCCCAATGGGCAATATGCGCCCCGTGAGGCTGATTTCACCCGTCATGGCGACATCAGGATTCACCTGTTTGCCGCTCAGGGCGGAAAGCATTGCTGTGAAAATCGCGGCGCCCGCGCTTGGACCATCCTTGGGAACCGCGCCCTCAGGCACGTGTATATGGATATCACTCTCTTTGTGGAAATTACGCGGCAAATCCAGCGCGTCCGCATGAAAACGCAGGTAGCTCAACGCCGCCCGTGCCGACTCTTTCATCACGTCACCGAGCGAACCCGTGAGCGACAGTTTGCCCGTGCCGGGCATCACAAGGGCTTCAATCGGCATCACGTCGCCGCCGATCGAGGTCCAAGCCAAGCCGTTCACAACGCCGACGGCGGCTTCCTCATTGTGAATATCCCCTTTGTTTTTGCGCGCACCGAGCCATGTTTCGAGGTCGTCAGGTCTCAGGTTGAGGCGAAACGATTCATCTTCCACCACCCGCATGGCGGTTTTGCGGCAAATCTCACAGATTTTTTGCTCCAACTTGCGTACGCCCGCCTCGCGCGTGTAACCTTCCGCAATCCCGCGCAACGCGGCGTCACTGATTTTAAGCTGTGCGCTCTTAAGCCCGTGGCGTTCCAACTGCTTGGGCAAAAGATGTTTTTTGGCAATGTGAAATTTCTCCTCCTGCGTGTAGCTTGGCAGTTCGATGATTTCCATCCTGTCGCGCAGGGGCGCGGGAATGCCGCTCAAATCGTTCGCTGTCGTGATGAAGAGCACTTGACTCAAATCGAACGGCACTTCCAAATAGTGATCGCGGAAAGTGCTGTTCTGCTCGCCGTCCATCACTTCCAACAGCGCGGACGCGGGATCGCCGTGGTAGTCTTTGGACAGTTTGTCGATTTCGTCCAGCAACAGCACGGGATTGCTTGACCCCGCCTGCTCAATCGCCGTTATGATCCGTCCGGGCATCGCGCCGATGTAGGTTTTGCGGTGTCCGCGGATTTCGGCTTCGTCACGGATGCCCCCCAGAGAAATACGCGCGAATTTGCGCCCCATCACACCCGCGACGGCGTTTGCGATCGACGTTTTGCCCACGCCCGGCGAACCGACAAGGCACAAAATCTGCCCCGGAATATCGGGCGCGAGACGGCGCACCGCAAGCAACTGCAAGATGCGTTCTTTGACATCCCGCATGCCGTAATGTCCGCGGTCAAGCTGTTTGCGCGCGGTTTCCAAATTGATTTTATCTTTTGTTTTGGCGCACCAGGGGAGTGCCAAAACGGTTTCGATGTATGTTTGGAGCATTGAGAATTCAGGTGAATTATCCTGTGTCCTTTCCAGCCGCGCAAGGTCTTTCAGGAGTTTCTCCTTGCTTTTTTGCGGGATCGGCAAGGTCTGGATTTGTTCATGATAATCGTCGCGCTGTTGATCGGCGGCGTCGAACTCGCCCAGTTGCGCGGAGATTGCCCGCTTTTGTTCGCGCAAAAAATTCTCGCGCTGGTTGCGATCCATTTGCTCCTGCACCTGCCGATTGATTTCCGCCTCCACCTGCTGCAAATTCGCTTCCCGCGCAAGCGTCGCGCACAGCGAGCGCAGACGATCCAGCGGATCGCGTTGCACCAAAATCGCCTGCTTTTCATCAAAATGAAGCGGCAGATTGTCGGCGATATAATTCCCCAACCGCCCCGCCGTTTTGATGCTCAAAACCGTGAGCGGAATATCCGGCGGCAACGTGATATACTGGGCGCAAGCGTCGAAGAGTGTTTTCGCCTTGCGCACCAAGGCATGCTCTTCCGCCTGATCTTCTTGCGCGACGGGCAGATCGGGGAGCATTTCGATTTTTGCCGCGATATACGGCTTTGTTTGGGTGATTTCCACAATCGACGCGCGGCGCTGACCTTCCACATAAACCCGCGCACCGTCGCCATCCGAGCCTTTGTGGACTTGCCGAACCGTGGCGACGACACCGACTTGATGCAATTGCTCCCGCGCCGGATTTTCGGATATCAAATCTTTTTGCGTCACAACAAAGATCTCGCGGTCGAGCTTCATAGCCGTTTTGATTGCCGCGATGGAACTTTTGCGCCCAACTTCAAAGTGCACACGCGAATCGGGAAAAATCACCAAACCGCGCAGGGGGACGACGGGCATTTCGCGGTGCGGCTCATAAGATATGGATGACATGCTGACTCCTTTTTTCAACGCGCATGGATAAAAACACGCTGCGTTGTTGTTCTGTTTTGATGAAGCATGATAAAAGCAGTGGCTCAGTATGCTTGAAAACTTTGCAGGGTTGCAAAGCCGCGCGTTTTTTCGACCACCAATTTGACGCGCCGCATGCGCCGTTCGGAGAACATGCACACGCGCTTGTAACCAATCACGGTGCCGCCGGCAAGACGCTTCCATTTGAATTTGCCCTCGGCATTCAAATTCTGATCCATCCAAAGCGAAAAGCGTTCAATCTGCTGCCCGGTGGCAATATGTTCCTGCAAAACAATCTTGTTGATGTCATAATCGTCGCCCAAATCCAAGATTAGTTCGGCCTTATCGGTCAAATCGCCCGAATGCCAAAAACGATCCGGATTTCGGTCGAGGCACATCGGCGCGGCATGCAAATCGTCGCGCCGGCAACTGGCGGTGACGCGCGAATCCTGCGCCAAATCCTCTTTAAAATCAATTTTGAGCTGTGCGCCGAACGCCACCAGCGTTTCGGTATCGCGGGGATGGATCAGCCCCTCTTTTGTCGGCGGGATATTGAGCAACAGCGCGGCGTTCGCGCCCACGCTCGCGTAGTAGATATCGCGCAGTTTTTGCAAGGGCTTAACAGTCCAATCCTGTTTTTCGTGATAAAACCAACCGTCCCGTATGCTCACGTCCACTTCCGCGGGATACCAAATCAACTCCTCCGCGCGCGCGATTGCGCGGCGGCTGCCCAAATCCCAGTAGCTCGGCTGAAGCTGATTGGGGATTTTTTTGTGATTTTGTTCGTTCAGTTCCGAAAATTGGTGCTGACCGATATGCCATTCCGGCACGACACTCCATTCGCTGGAGCGGCAGATACCCGCCTCGTTCCCGCACCAACGCACGTCGGGACCGCGCCCTGAAATGGCGGCGTTCGGTTGCAATTCGCGCACAAGATCATAATAACGCCGCCAATCGTAGCGTTGCTTTTTGCCGTTCGGTCCCTCGCCGCACGCGCCGTCGAACCAAACGCAGAACAAATCGCCGTAATTCTCGCAAAGCTCGCGCAATTGCGTCATATAAAAATCGTCGTAGAGTTTTCCTTGTCCATAGCACGACGCGTTGCGATCCCACGGCGAAAGATAGATGCCGAACTTCAAGCCGTACGCTTTGCAGGCATCCGCCGCTTCGCGCACAACATCGCCCGCGCCTTGCATCCATCGGCAGGAAGCCACGCTGTGCGCGGTGGTTTTGGTCGGCCACAAGCAAAAACCGTCGTGATGCTTCGCGGTCAGAACCATACCGCGCATGCCGGCGGATCGCAAAACGCGCGCCCATTGCCGACAATCGAGCTTGGTCGGATTGAACACGTTGGGATCTTCATGCCCCGAACCCCACTCGCTGTCGGTGAACGTGTTCACGCCAAAATGGATAAACGCGTAAAACTCCGTCTGCTGCCAGCTGATTTGACGAGCCGACGGCACGATTGACGCGGCATATGCGATTTGTTCTTGCTTTCCCCGCATGCGGCATCCTCCATTAAAAAAAATGATACGATGTATATTATATCATATCGCGGCGGAAATGTAAAGCAAAAGCGTAATTTTGCGCGAGAAAATACGCGCCTTGATTTTGCAAAAAATTTGCCAAAACATCTTGACTTGTGCGTGACAGCGTGTTATAATAGCGGTGCAGCAATGGAGCTGTGAGTCCTATATGGGCTCACGGCTTCGTTTTCTGTTTGCGGGTTCCCGCAGAAATTGAATTTCCAATAGCGAAAGGATTGAATTACATGAGTACAGTTCCGGAATTGTTTTCCTCAATGGTTTTCAGCGACGGCGTGATGCGCGACAAACTCCCAAAAGATGTTTACAAGCAGCTCAAAAAAACCATCCAAACAGGCGAACGCCTGAATACGGATGTCGCGAATGCCGTTGCGTCCGCGATGAAAGAATGGGCGTTGGAAAAAGGCGCGACGCATTTTACACACTGGTTTCAGCCCATGACGGGCATCACTGCCGAAAAGCACGATAGCTTTATTGAGCCGGACGGCGATGGACGCGTCATTATGCAGTTCACGGGCAAAAATCTGATTCAAGGCGAGCCGGATGCCTCCAGTTTTCCGTCGGGCGGCTTGCGCGCAACGTTCGAGGCGCGCGGCTATACCGCTTGGGATCCCACATCACCCGCTTTTATCAAGGAAGATACGCTGGTTATTCCGACTGCGTTTTGTTCTTACGGCGGCGAGGTTCTCGACAAAAAAACGCCGCTTTTGCGTTCTATGCAAGTGCTCAGCAAGCAGGCGTTGCGCATTTTGCGCCTTTTCGGCAATGAGGATGCCAAAAGCGTCGCCACAACGGTTGGTCCTGAGCAGGAATATTTTTTGGTGGATCAAGAGCTTTTCGATCAGCGCCCCGATTTGATTTTAACAGGGCGCACGCTGTTCGGCGCGAAGCCGCCCAAGGGGCAGGAGCTTGAAGATCACTATTTTGGCGTGATCAAAACGCGGGTGAAAGCGTTTATGGTCGATTTGGATGAAGAGCTTTGGCAACTTGGTATCATGAGCAAAACGGAGCACAACGAAGTTGCGCCCGCCCAGCACGAAATCGCGCCGATTTTCACGACGACGAACGTCGCTTGCGATCAAAACCAGTTGACGATGGAGATTTTGAAAAAAGTCGCCGCACGGCATGGGCTTGCCTGTTTGTTGCATGAGAAGCCGTTTGCGGGTGTCAATGGTTCGGGCAAGCACAACAACTGGTCCATGGCGACCGATTTGGGCGAAAATCTTTTGGAGCCGGGCAAATCGCCGCAAGAAAATCTCCAATTTTTGCTATTCCTTGTCGCGGTGATCCGTGCTGTGGATGTCTATGCGGATTTGTTGCGCGTGTCGTCCGCGACAGCCGGGAACGATCATCGTTTGGGCGCAAACGAAGCCCCTCCCGCGATTGTCTCCATTTTCTTGGGGACGCAGCTGAGCGATGTGCTCGACGCCTTTGCGGACGGCAAGACATACGTCAATCCCGGGCAGGTGTTGCTTGACACGAGCGTCAAGGTTTTGCCGCCGTTGCCGAAGGACAATACCGACCGCAATCGCACGTCGCCTTTCGCGTTCACGGGCAACAAGTTTGAATTCCGTGCCATGGGTTCGGCGCAATCCATTTCGTGCACCAACATGATTTTGAACACCGCCGTTGCGGAAATTCTTCAAGAATTTGCGGATCAGCTGGAAGGCGCGGCGGATTTTTACGGAGAAGTGCAGAAGCTGATTGTTGAGACATACAAAGCGCACAAGCGCATCGTTTTCAATGGGAACAGCTACAGCACCGAGTGGCCTGCCGAGGCCGCCGCCCGCGGGTTGCACAATTACCGCACGACCCCCGAGACCATTCCGCATTACACCGATCCGCAGAACGTTGCGCTCCTTTCAAAGCACAAGGTGCTCACGGAAGTTGAGATTGAATCGCGCACCGAGGTTTTGCTCGAAAACTATGTCAAAGTGCTCCAAATTGAGGCGCAGACCATGATTTCAATGGCGAAAACCGATATTTTGCCCGCCGCCGTCGCGTATTCCGAGACGCTTGTGCGCACGGCTCTGGACAAAAAGGCATTGTCCGACAAAATCTCCACGAAATACGAAGAGGATTTGACTGCACGTATTTCCAACTTGACTGAGGCTCTCTACGGCGATGTGATTGCGTTGGAGGAAGCCGTCCTCGCTTCGCGCGAGCTGGAAAGCAGTGAAGACGCGGCGAAGTTCATCGGCGAAGTGGTCGTTGAAAGGATGAACGTGCTCCGCGAGAACGCCGACACCCTTGAAACGCTGGTTTCCACCGAGTTTTGGCCGTATCCAACCTATAGTGATTTGCTGTTCCGCGTCTGAGTTGTGATAAAAAGCGCCGTTCGTGAAAAAATTCCGCGAGCGGCGCTTGCTTTTTGCCCAATTTCAACAAACGAATGCTTGATTTATTTGTGATATTTGCCGCCGGACGCAATCTGAAACGCCCTATACACTTGCTCAAGGAGCATCACCCGAGCCAACTGGTGCGGAAATGTCATCGGCGACATTGATAACCGCAAATTTGCGCGTTGCTTCAGCGTTTCATCCAGACCGTAGGAACTGCCGATCAAAAAACAGATACAGCCTCCGCCATCGGTCGCGCTTCGGCGAATCCAATTGCTGAGTGCTTCGGAGGACAGTTCTTTCCCCTCGATGCAGAGCGCGGCAACGGCGGATTGCGGTGGAATCGCGCCCAACGCCGCGCGGTTTTCGGTGCGCAACGCGGCGGCGATTTGCGCGGGTGTCGGCGCGTCGGGCAGTCGCGCGGGTGTCAGTTCGCAGATTTCCAGCTTGCAATAGGTTTGCAGACGTTTCAGGTATTCCGCAACCGCCTCACGCCAATATGTTTCTTTGAGTTTTCCGAATGCGATGATTTTTATTTGTAACATTTATTGATAGACGCCGCCGTTTGAAAGATAGGCTAGTTCAATGATTTGCGTCATCATCAATGCCGATTGGAGGTCCAATCCGTCGGGCGCGCCGGGCAGACCGTCGTTGGCGCGCGCAAGAAACTGCAACAGCGGTGAGGGTTTTTGCGCTGGCAATTCATCCAACGACAGCATGCGCGGTTTTCCTCCCTCACATTTGAGACTTTGCGTCACTTCGCCGCCGCGCATATAAACCGCGCCTTCCGTGCCATAGACTTCCAAAAGGTCGGGCACATAATCAGTCACGAACGCCGTTTCGGCAGTCGCAAGAATACCGTGTTCAAAGCGCATCACGGCAATTGCGTTTTCGTCGCTGCGCATGTTGGATGTGCCATAGATGTTGCTCATCAGGCAGCTGACCGTCTTGGGGAATCCGAAGAGATCCGCCAAAATGTAAACGGGGTGCGCACCCAAATCCATCATTGCGCCGCCGCCGGAAAATTCGATATTGAACCAATCGTCGGGCAACCAACGGTTGCTCACCCCAGAGTGACTTCGGCGGAAACGCGCACCGGTGATCGTGCCCAGCTTACCGCTTTGCGTTAGATTTTTCACGTATTGCACGGTGGAGTCACACTTGCAGGGGAGCGCGATGGTGAACGTTTTGCCGGCGGATTCAATCAGTTTGCACAGTTCGCGGCAGGTGTCGGTGTTGATGGCGAGGAGTTTTTCGGTAAAAATATGTTTTTTGGCGAGCGCGGCTTTTTTTAGCAGATCGGGGTGAAGCGTTGTGGGAGACGTGCAGCAAATGCCGTCGACTTGCTCCAAAAACGCGTCGTAATCCTCGAAAAAAGATGTACCGATTTGTTGCGCCCAAGCCGCGCCGCGCACGGGATTTTCGTCCCAAACGGCGGCAATTTCCGCCAAACCGCTTTGCGCGATATCGTTTGCGTAGCCTTCCGCGTGCACGTGCCATTTGCTGACCATACCCATTTTTAACATGCTCAAAACCTCCGTTATTCATTGCGATCGCCGAAAAATAGCGCCCGTATCACATTGCTGTTGCCAGTATAGCACAAGTTTGCGCGTTTGTCAATTTGATCGCACGGTACTTCCGTAAATTCTCTGAAAAAACACTTGACAACGCGCAACTCGTTGGATATAATATAGGAGTGCTTTTGCACGGCGCATGTGGTGGGTGTAGCTCAGTTGGTTAGAGTGCCAGGTTGTGGCCCTGGAGGTCGTCGGTTCGAACCCGATCATCCACCCCACTGAATTGTTGTTGAGTTTGACTTTTGATTTTGAATTTTTCTCCTGCGATGGGGTGTGGCCAAGCGGTAAGGCAACGGACTTTGACTCCGTCATTCGCTGGTTCGATTCCAGCCTCCCCAGCCATGAAACCCCTTGATTTACAAGGGGTTTCGGTTTTTGCCAGATCAAGCAAACGAGTACAAAACAGCCCGCGTGACAAGTTCGTGACAAGTTCGAGGATGGTTTTTGTTTGGCTTGCCGCCGACTTGCCGCTGAAACGAAAAACAGCTCCATCCCCGCGTATAGCAGAGATGGAGCGTGATGCTTCCTTGCCGATCCTTGTTACTCCCTCGCAATGCTATCCAAAAAAGCATCTCCCCACCTCTTCTTCGCCGCTTCCAACCCCGCTTCAATCGCGTTTGTGAGCCAATCTGTCGGCACAATTGCGCGAACACTTTCGGGCAAAAGCGCAAGGATTTGCATCCGCACAGTGTC
>JAITDE010000072.1 GCA_031282735.1 Oscillospiraceae bacterium
ATCCAAAACGACGTTGTCAAGCAAAAGATTTGTCGCTTCGCCCGGTTGAAGCGCACGCGTCCAGTAGGCGTAGCCATCGGTGTCGAGCGCCCACAAGCCCTCGGGAAACGCTTGGTCAAGTTGAACTTTGTGGTCAATGTAGTATTGCACCAAAACAACCGGAGATTCACCCAACGTCAGTTTTGCTTTCGAGCCGTCATCGAATTCTTGATTAAGCTGGTATTCATAACTGCCCATTTCGCCTGTGCCAGGTTTGAAGATTTTTTGTGCGCCCGTCATATACCAGATGTGACGGTTTTCAGTCGGCATCGCGCCGTCGTCGTTTGCGCCGTTGAGATATTCACCGTCATCTGCTGGCGCGGTATTGAACAGGCGCACGTCCCAAGTGGATTTGTCGTTGGCTTTCTCGCCGACAATCGGCGTGTTGCCAATTTGTAAATATTCGGCAAATTGTACGCGGACAATCATTGGGGTTTCGCCTGTGTTTTCGACGTAGACATCTTTGTTGACGCCAGCCTCAAAGTCGTCGTGGAGCAAAATATCGGGGTTTGCGCTTCCGCGAAAACGGTTGATGAAGCTCTGACCGAAATCGGTAAAAGCAAGTGCGCCGCCGAGACCAATTGCGAGGGTTAGAACGATTGCAATGATAGCCGCGATTTTCTTTTTGCCATTATTTGCCGTGGGGGGGGGGGGGTTCGTGTTGACATTGTTCAGACTTCCTTCTTTGTTAAAATTATGTTTGACAATACTGTCAGTAACGTGAAACATTGTATCACACTTTTTCGTGATAATGAAGTGCTTTATCAAAGCTTTTGCTCGTTAATGCGCAAAAAATTTACGAAATGGAAAATGTAGGATGTGTTTGCTCATTTGATTGACATGTATCGGCGGGCGGTTGAGGTTTTCCAGTTGCCCGCGCAAAAAAAAGCATATTTCCGTTTCCTATTGCAATTGGAAGAAAAAAATGGTATAATCTCGTTGTCACGTTGA
The DNA here is from genome assembly GCA_031282735.1 of Oscillospiraceae bacterium. Classification (GTDB taxonomy): domain Bacteria; phylum Bacillota; class Clostridia; order Oscillospirales; family Acutalibacteraceae; genus WRMQ01. Next base: position 991 of record JAITDE010000072.1, read on the forward strand.
GGAATTCGGTGCGCATGAACGACATATCAATGCAAATGGTTTTGCGTGCCAAAGCGAAAGGAGAAATTTGCCTTGGATCACGCGCAAATACGCACGCCAGAGGAAGCGTTTCGCGCATTCTGCGACGGCGAAGAACATGCTTTTGACGAAATCATGGCGCAGTTCCAACAGCCGCTGACATTTTTTCTTTTTCGCTATGTGCACAACGCCGAATCGGCGGAAGATTTGGCGGCGGATACTTTTGTGGAACTGCTGGTGCACCCCAAACGTTATCGAGGGCAAAGCTCGCTCAAAACCTACCTTTTTTCGATCGCGCGGCACAAGGCAATCGATTTTGTGCGCAAGGAACAGCGGCGTTCGGGCGTGGGATTGGATCAGTTGAAAGAACAAGCGAATACCGACCCATCGTTGGAGGATTGGTTTGTGCAATTGCAACGCCGGCAGGCGTTGTGTGAGGCGATGGAAACTTTGCCGGAAGCGCAGCGGGAAGTGTTGCGTTTGCTCTATTTTGAACGGTTGAGTTACGACGAAATTGCGTCGGTTACGCGGCGCAGCAAAAAACAAGTGGATAATATATTGTATCGCGCGCGCATCCGGTTGCGCGATGTGTTGGGAAAGGAGTCGTTGTTTGTTGAAGAACTTGAATGAATTCAGCGCGGATGTCTACGACCGTGCGGCAATCAAAAAAGCGGCCATTCAGCGCAGGAATCGGCGTATTGTCTCCGTTGTGCCTGTGCTTGCGGTTGTCCTGGTTGCGGCGATTGTTGCGCCGATGATACGAAATGGCGCATGGCGCGCAATACCGTTTTTAAACACAAAGCAGATGGTGCCGAGTGCCGTGCTTGAAGCTATGCCCAACGAACTCCGGCGCGAGGCGAGCAACGAATACCAGTTGCTTTTGTTCACAAACGATATTGATGTGTCAGTGTTGTCGGGAACGAACATCCGCCAACTTGCGGAAGAATGCCAAAACATCAGCGACACCGACACCGACGCGGTTGGCGAAGTGTCGATCATTCCTGATTTTGCCAAAACACAGACGGTGCAGTCCGTTGAAGAGTTGCTCGACTATTTGACATCCAACGTCGATGAAAACGATGTCCACGACGTGGAAAACGTTGTGGCGGAATATGACGAAATATATTTTGAAGAAAACGCCCTGCGCGTGAGCTTGATCAATCTGATCGCAACGCTTCCGGACGAATCGACAACCGTCGAAGCGGAGACGGAATCGCTTGCGTCAACCGAAGCGACCGAATACGAATCATTGCCCGAGTGGACCGAACCTGATACGGTTTTGGCGACGGACGACAGCCACGCCGAAACCAGCGGCGACGAGGCGGAAATACCGTTTCCAACCGTTACGGCGTCGCAATCAAGCACACAGCAGAGTTACGACGTTATGGGCTTGATGATTGTTCCCGTGAGCAAAACGGGCATTCACTAATCCAACATGTGAACAATCTGTAAAAACTGGCAAAAGAGACACTTTCTGCTTGCTGTTCCCGTCAAAATATGTTAGGATTGTTTAGGAAATTTTTGTGGTGGGAGATGTATTTTATGAAAGTGTTTATGATTGGCGGCACGGGATTACTGGGCAGTGCGGCGGCACAGTTGTTTATCGACGAGGGGCACAGTGTCAAGGCGATTGCTTTGCCCGATTTGCCGAAAGGCGCACCGATTCCAAAGGAAATGGAACTGCAATTCGGCAATTATCTTGATTTAAGCGACGACGAACTGCTGGCATCCATGCGGGGTTGCGATTGCCTTGTGTTTGCGGTGGGCGTGGATGAGCGCGTGGAATTCCCCGCGCCTGTTTATGAAGCTTACCAAAAGTACAATATTGATCCCATCAACCGTTTGTTGCCGCTGGCAAAGCAGGCGGGCGTAACCAAAGCCGTTGTTTTGGGCAGTTATTTTGCTTATTTCGCAAAAGAGTTGCCGCATCTGCATTTGGTGGAGCGGCATCCGTATATCCGCAGTCGGGTTGTGCAGGAAGAAACCGCGCTTGCCTACGCCGACGATCATTTTGATGTTTCCGTGCTGGAGTTGCCCTATATTTTTGGCACGCAGCCCGGGCGCAAGCCTGTTTGGACGATTTTGGTTGAACAGCTCGCGGCAATGCCGAAAGGCTTGACAATGTATCCAAAGGGCGGCACGGCGATGCTGACTGTGCGGCAAACGGCGCAGACCATCGTTGGCGCGGCGGTGCGCAACAAGGGCGCAAACGCGTATCCAATCAGTTGCTACAATTTGACTTGGGATGATTTTTTGACAATCGTTCACGCCGCCATGGGAGTACCCGACCGCAAGATTGTGCATATCGCCAAGTGGATGTTCCAGATTTTTGGGCTGACTATGCGCAAAAAGGCCGAAAAAGAGGGCTACGAAATGGGGATCGATCCCGTCGGGCTTGCCGACATCATGTGCATGAACACGTTCATCGACACCCACTGGGCGACCGAACTCGGCGCAACGCCCGACGACATCAAAACGGCAATTTTCGACAGTGTCAAACTGAGCGTGGAGGCATTCACGGGCGCGGCGCAATTGGTTGAAATGAAGGCGGAATAATCATGACCGAATCCGTTGAGGAGACGCGGCAATTACAGTTGGATTTTGAAAAAATCACGCGCATGCATGGGCAGTGTGTCATACCTGCCGCCGTGCAGGATAGCCGAACCCGTGAGGTTATCTTGATAGCATACGTGAATGCCATTGCTTTGCGGGAGAGCATCGCCACGCGCAGGGCGGTGTTTTGGAGTACATCCCGCAACAAGTTATGGCGCAAGGGAGACGAGGAATCCGGCAACGGTTTTGTTGTGGACGAAATCCGCGTCAATTGCGAACAAAATTCGCTTGTGTATCTTGTAACGCCGTGCGATGGCGGTATTTGTCACACAAAAGATGCGAACGGGCAAAACCGCAACTGCTACTACCGCCGCATTGATTTTGCGACGGGCGCGTTGGAATTTATTTGATTTTTATCCGCTTCGCGTTTATTTGCAAATTTACACAATAAAAATGACACAACAAATAGATTGGAAAATCATGGGTTTTACCTACTTAATACCTTGCTTGCTCGGATTGGAAGGTCTAATCGCCGAAGAACTGCGCGATATGCAGGCGGAAAACGTCCGCGCCGAAAATGGACGCGTGTTCTTTGAGGGCGAAGCCGATATATTGGCGCGAGCGAACATCCGTTGCCGCTATGCCGAGCGCGTCCAGGTCGTCGTCGGTGCTTTCGCCGCGCAAAGCTTCGAGGAGCTTTTTCAGGGTACGAAAGCCCTGCCGTGGGAGGATTGGATCGGTATACGCGACGCTTTCCCGGTGAAAGGCTATTCGCTCAATTCAACCTTGTTCAGCGTGAGCGATTGCCAAGCGATCATCAAAAAAGCCGTCGTCGAACGGCTCAAATCCATACATAACGTCGAATGGTTTGAGGAAACGGGCGCGTTGCATCAAATTCAGTTTTCGATTATGAAAGATCAAGTGACGATCGTGCTCGACTCTTCGGGCGCGGGATTGCACAAAAGAGGTTATCGGCTCGCGGCGGGCGAAGCGCCGCTGAAAGAAACCCTCGCCGCCGCCATGTGCCGCTTGGCGCGTTTGCGCCCGACACACGCGCTCTACGACCCTATGTGCGGCTCGGGAACAATCCTGATTGAGGGCGCGTTGATGGCGCGGAATATCGCGCCGGGCAAGAACCGCAATTTTTCCGCGGAACGCTGGTCACAGTTCCCTCCCGGAATTTGGGCGGAGGAACGGGCAAAGGCGATTGCGCTCGAACGACCCGCTCCCGCTTTTTGCGGCTACGGCTCTGATATTGACGAAGATATTTTGGCTGTCGCAAAAGAAAATGCCGCCCGTGCGGGTGTCGCCGATTTGATTCAATTCAAAAAAGCCGATTTAAAAGATTTTCAGTTCCAAACCGAATGCGGCACGCTGATCACAAACCCGCCTTACGGCGAACGGTTGTTGGACGCGGAACAAGCGCAGTTGCTTTTCAAGCTGATGGGGCGCGTTTTTGTGCCTCAGCGTGGTCGGTCGTTTGCCATCCTTTCGCCTGATGAAGTGTTTGAGCAATCGTTCGGTCGAAAAGCCGACGCGCGGCGCAAGCTATATAACGGCATGTTGAAATGCCAAGTTTATATGTATTTCAAGGCGATTGAAAGGATCGTTGTGTAAACAAGCAAACGCAAAATTATGGCAACATACAAAATGTTCATATTTTAAAATCATAATTTGGAGGGTTTATCATGCGCCACGTGTTTGTCATCAATCCGTTTTCAGGCAAAGGCACCGAGACTAAAAAACTGCGCGACACCATTACGGCGGTCTGCAAAGAGGAGGGCGTCACCCCGGAAATCTACGACAAACCCGGCAAAGCGGAAATGGAAAAGTATCTGCGGGATGTCGCTCAAACCGGCGATCATGTGCGGATTTATGCCTGCGGCGGCGACGGCACGATTTACTGCGTCGTCAACCAGACATTCGGATGCAAAAACGTGGAAATTGCCGCCATTCCTTACGGTTCAGGCAACGATTTTATACGTTTATTCGGCAAAAAAGAGGAGTTGCAGGATATCCGCAAACACATCCGAGGCACACCGTATTGGATTGACGCGATTGAGTGCGACGGCGAGATTGCCGTCAATCAGTGTTCCATGGGGATAGACGCTGAGATTTGCGCCAAGCAGGTCAGCTTTAAAAAAATCCCGGGCGTGAGCGGCGAATTTGCCTACACGGCGGCTCTGCTGTTCTGCTTGTTCCGCAAGTTCAAAAACCAATTCACCATTCAGGTTGACGAACACGAACCCGTGGACGGCTTGTTTTTGTTCGCCATCGGCGGCAATTCACGCTGGTATGGCGGCGGTTACAAAGGCTGTCCGCTGGCTTTGCCCGACGACGGTTTGATGGATTGCATCATGGTTAAAAAAGCGTTTGGCAGGCTGAAACTCATCACATTGATCGGCGAATACAAAAAAGGGAATCATTTAAAGTGGGATTTCACCCAAATGATCCGCGGCAAGCGCATGCGCATTCACTCCGACATCCCCGCCGCAATCAACGTCGACGGGGAATGCCGCTACGTGCACGACAGCTGTTTTGAGCTGAAAGAAAAATCGGTCTGCTATGTAATCCCGCAGGGATCGACCTATCCGGAGGATCGCGCCGCCGGCAAGCTTGACTGATGAGCGGCTAAAGACAAGAGGTTAGACGTGAAATAAGCAAGCCCGCAGATGATTTCTACGGGCTTGTGTTATTTGCGCGAATTGTAGGCTTGCCCACGCCTTGCGCCGGCGTACAATTTCCAAAATTTAACATCTGGTCTCTGGTCTTTGCCGTCCGGAATCCGGTATCAGGGGTATAAAAACACATCGGGTCAGTAAAAAATATCCCTGAAAATGGAGAAAAGCATGCACAACCACCGTTTTTGCGGCGATTGTGACATGTATTTACAAAAAGCACACAAAAAAACCATTGACAAGCAGGCTCATGTGCGTTACTATAATGACGTATTTTTTATGCGATGAATGATGGGGGAGGAAATGAAACTTTGAATACCATTGCTATTTTGACTTCCGGCGGCGATTCGCCGGGCATGAACGCGGCGGTGCGGGCGG
>JAITDE010000038.1 GCA_031282735.1 Oscillospiraceae bacterium
ATCCCGTGGACGACGCGCAGGTGATCGATGCGATCAGAACGCTGATTCCAAAGGCGCAAACCGCGGGCATCACAATTTTGATTGAAACCAACGGTGTGTTTGCCGACACCAAACGCTTGGCGGCACTGCTCACCGCGCTTGCGAGCGATTCAGTCGGCGCGCTGTGGGATTTGCATCACCCCTACCGTTTTTTCGGTGAAACACCGGCGCAAACGGTGGATAACCTCGGGGCGTATATCAAATATGTCCATTGCAAAGATTCCATGATAGAAGACGGCGCGGTGCGCTACAAAATGATGGGCGAGGGCGATCTGCCCATGCAAAAATTTTTCCAAGCGCTGCGTTCCATCAATTTTGACGGCACGATCTCGTTGGAATGGCTCAAACGCTACGCTCCCGAACTGGAAGACGCGGGTGTCGTATTCCCGCACTTTGTCAATTATATTCATGATTATTTTGCTGAAGATATCGCCGCGCCGAAACGGCTTTATGAAAATTCCCGCAAAACGGGACACTATATTTGGCCGAAAGAAACGTTGATTGATCTGACTTTTCCGCAAATATTGGATCGCGTTGCGGAGGAATTTCCCGATCAATACGCGTTCCGCTACACCGTGCAGGATTACACGCGCACATACGCGCAATTCCGCGATGAAGTGGACACATTCGCGCGTTCGCTCATTGCCATGGGTGTGCGGCAGGGCGACCATGTGGCGATCTGGGCGACCAACGTCCCCGAATGGTTCATTACGTTTTGGGCGGCGGTCAAAATCGGCGCGGTTTTGGTGACCGTCAACACAGCCTACAAAATCCATGAGGCGGAATATCTCCTTCGCCAATCCGACACCCATACCCTTGTAATGATTGAAAACCACAAGGATTCGGATTACGCGGGAATTGTGCGGCAACTTTGCCCCGAACTCCAAAATTTGCCGCAAGAGCAGCATCTCCACGCAAAAAAACTGCCATTTTTGCGCAATATTGTCACGGTTGGCTTTTCGATGCCGGGTTGCTTGGATTGGGCGCAAGCAATCGCTTTGGCGGATCGCGTCCCGCCGGAGGAAGTTCCGCGCCGCGCGGCGAACATACGCAAAGACGATGTCTGTAACATGCAGTATACGTCAGGAACAACCGGTTTTCCAAAGGGCGTGATGCTGACGCATCACAATATTGTCAACAACGGCAAGACAATCGGCGACGGCATGGATCTTTCGACCGCCGACAAATTGATGATCCAAGTGCCGATGTTCCATTGTTTCGGCATGGTGCTCGCCATGACCGCCGCAATGACACATGCCGCGACAATGTGCCCCATCCCCGCGTTTTCGCCGCGCCTTGGGCTGGCTTGTATCACCAAAGAAAAAATCACGGCATTCCACGGCGTGCCAACCATGTTCATTGCCATGCTCGGCCACGAAGATTTTGACAAAACGGATTTCAGCCACATGCGCACGGGCATTATGGCGGGCAGTCCATGCCCCATCAAAGTGATGCGGGAAGTTATCGAGAAAATGCATATGGACGAAATTACAATCGTGTTCGGTCAAACGGAATCTTCGCCGGGATGCACGATGAGCCGCACGACGGATTCCATCGAAACGCGTGTGAACACTGTCGGCAGCGCGTTCTTCGGCGTGGAGTGCAAAATCGTCGACCCCGAAACAGGCGAAGATTTGCCCGACGACACCGACGGCGAATTTGTCGCGCGCGGCTATAATATTATGCGCGGCTACTACAAAATGCCTGAGGCGACGGCTTCCGCAATTGACGCGAAAGGCTGGCTGCACACGGGTGATTTGGCGCGGCGTGACAAGGATGGCAACTACAAAATCACAGGACGCATCAAAGATATGATCATACGCGGCGGCGAAAATATTTATCCAAAGGAAATTGAGGATTTTATCTACACCCATCCGCAGGTGCAGGACGTGCAGGTGATCGGTGTGCCTAGTCGTCAATACGGCGAAGAGATTATGGCTTGGGTAATCCTCAAACCGGGCGAAACGTGCACCGAAGACGAGATGAAAACCTACGTCCTCACGCACATGGCCAAGCACAAAACGCCGCGCTACGTGTATTTTACAAACGCTTTCCCCATGAATGCCGCTGGAAAAATCATGAAATACAAAATGCGCGAGATTTCTGTGGAGCTTCTCGGATTGCAAAAAGACAGCGCCATCACAACAGCTTAAGGAGGATCGCGCATGCTTTATCACATCGAAAACGAACAGCTTTTTTGTGCGGTCGATTCACAGGGTGCGCAGTTGCACTCCGTCAAATGCCGCGGACAAAAAACGGAATATCTTTGGCAGGGCGACCCCGCTGTTTGGTATGGACAAGCGCCAATTTTGTTCCCGTTCGTCGGGCAACTCCACGGCGGACAGTTCACCTATGACGGCGTAAGCTATAATTGCCCGAAGCATGGGTTTGCCCGCAACAGCGCGTTTGAATTGTTGGAACACAAACAAAATCGAATCTCCTTTTTGCTCAAGAGCAACGAAAACACCCGCGCGGTGTATCCGTTCGATTTCGCTTTGACGGTCACGTTCAAACTCATCGAAAACACGCTGCACGTCCGTGCCGACGCGGAAAACGCGGGCGGCGGCGAGATGTTTTTTTCCATTGGCGCACACCCCGGGTTCAACTGTGCCATGGGCGATATCCTGCGTTTTGAAGCGATTGAAAACCTGCAAAGCGAATATATCGACGCCAAAAGCCTGTTAGTCGGCGACACCTATCCCGTGCCGTTGCAAGACGGCACCGATTTGTTGCTTCACCCACATCTTTTTGACCATGACGCACTGATTTTAAAGGATTTGCGATCCAAACACGTCACGCTTGTGCGGAACGGGCGGAACGCCCTGCGCATGGATTTTGGGAATGCGCCCGTGCTGGGTATTTGGGCAAAGCCGAACGCGCCTTACGTCTGCATTGAGCCGTGGTTCGGCATCAACGATGGTCAAACGCTGAATGCGGATCTGCGGCAAAAGCGCGGGATTCTGCGATTGGGCGCAGGCGAGGCGTTTGCGCAAAACTGGAGCGTCAAGATTTTTTAAAACGCCATGCAATGAGCATAAAAAATTTATAAAACGAGACTATAATCAGTAGGGATCGTTAGAGAAAGAAAGGACGAGGCTCTTGGACGAAGATCAAACATTTGAACCCATTGCGCAGCAGGAAGAAGCGGACATTAACACGGCACAGCAAAATGCCGAGGAAATTCCGGCTGAAGAACAGTCAACCGACGACGCGCCCGCCGAAACTGTTACCGAAATCCAGCAATACGCTTCGGATTACTACGAAAGCACGGCGGATAAGCCTGCGGAGGAATCTCCTGAAGAATCTGTCGCGAAAGCTAAAAATCCCAACGCGCCGCCTTCTGTATTGTCGTGGCTGATCGCTTTGGTGATATTTGCGCTGGCAATCCCCGCAGTCGGTTTGTCCGTTGGCAACGCGGTGCTCAGCGCACCTGTCGCCGCAGGGATCTTCCACGAAAAAACCAAATCGCTTTACACCGCGATGGAAGATTTTCAAAGCTTGGATTCGCTCGTCGCCAAAATTGAGGAAACGCGTGTGAAACTGTTTTCATTCGGCGGAACGTCCGACAAAACGGGATTTACGGCGGGCAATTTTGCACTTGAACACCAAACCTTGCTAATCAATAAGATTGGCGGACCGCTGAACACCTATACCAACCAATATTATGAGGCTTTTCTTTCGGCAAGCGACCGTGTGCCGAGGAGTTTGAACAAGCTCCAAACGCAAATCGACGCGCTCAGCGGCATTTTTGACGCGCTTTCCGCCGAATGGGACGCAATGGGCGGCGAATTGCCCGAAGATACAACCGAAACCGCGTGGATATTGGAAACCATCCCAAAAATCGAAGCCGCCGACAAAGACAAAAAAGCGAACGCGCTCTATTACCGCACGTTGGAAATTTACTACTCCTCCGGCGACAAAACGCTGTTGGACGAAACGCAAAAGAAAATTGCCGACATCAAGGCGGCAAGCGGCAGCGAACCTTGGATGTATGAGGAAATTGCGATCGCGATTGCGCGGGATGCGCAAGACTACGGCGAAGTGCTCACCATCTGCAACGACCGCCTCAAACGCAACCAAGAGGATTCGCTCGCGCTGGAATACCGCGTCAAGGCGACGTTCATGAACGGCAAAAAAGAGGAAGCATACGCATTGGCGCAGGATCTTGTGAACGTTTCGATTTTGGGCGACGCCGGCAAACTTCTGCAAGCGGAGTTGTATTACCGCGACGGCGAAACGCAAAAGGCAATCCGGCTTTGCGATGCCGTCATCCAAGCCCCCACAAGTGACAGCGGCGCGATGACGGCGACCACCACAAAGGCCATTGCGCAGTTGCTGGTCGGCGAATCCAAAGAAGCCGTGGCGATGCTCCAAGAAACCTATAACGATCCGCCCAGTCAGCTGGATTACAACTTTGCCTATGCCTGCTTGGTTGCGGCGCATTTGGCGGACGACATGGATTTCTATCAAGAAATTGCCGCGTTGATTGATACAATCCCGCAGCAAATCGTCGATTTGCGCATGGGAAAAATCACCGCAAAAGATATTTATGTGAACGGTTGGGGGGAACTTGAATGAACATAATCTATTTGATTTCAAAAATCATCACCAGCCCCGGTGCGTTTATGAAGGGCTTTTGGGAGCACATCACATGCCGTTTGCTCAAAATTGATCTGCTTTCGCGCGGCTATCTGCAAAACAACGATTATTGCGGACACGCCGAACACAGCTTGGCAAAATCCGCACCGAAGGCGTTTTTGACGGCGTTTTTGCCATGGCTGTTCCAAAATGTGCTTGCGCTCGCCTTTTTGGGCGCAAGCGTATTGCCGATCTTGGTTTTCGGCATACGCGGCGCGGGGGAAAGTTCGTTTTTCTGGCCTCAAATTCTCTTTTTGTTCCTTGGGCTTTCGATGCTTTGCAACGCCTACCCGCACTATGACGACGCGTTGCAGAATTGGGGCTTGTTTTATCACCGCGACGCGCTTTTGTATGCGCAAGGGGAGATTACCGAAGAAGACCGACCCGCGATAAATCCCGTTCCGCCGATCGCGCGCGTTTTGTTTGCGCCAATCAACGCCTTGTTCATGCTCGGCGCGTGGCTGGAAAAAACGGGCTTATCGGTATTGCTGTGTTTCGGATGCGCGATTTTGGCATTTGCGCTTCGCTGAGCGTTTTTCGTATTTATTTGTATTTATTTATATTTATTTATCCGCCTAAAAATAACAGCGCGAAAAGAAGAGAAACAAGGGAGGCATCATGCGGAGCTTTATCAAATCGTTGCAATGCGCCGCGCTCGGTATACGGGCATGCTTCGCGGAACGTAATTTTCGTTTTCATATTGCGCTCGGGGTTTATATGTTCGCCTATTTGCTGATTTATGATTGGTTCAAGCTCACGCGTGGCGAATGGGCGGCGATTGTTTTGGCGTCCGCGCTCGTGCTGGCGGCGGAAGCCGGCAATACCGCTCTTGAAGCGCTTGTGGATTTGGTGATACAACAAAAAAACAACCTCGCGGGTCGGGTGAAAGACATCGCCGCCGGTGCCGTTTTGCTGTCCGCTTTGGGCGCGGTCGGCGTCGGGATTGCCGTGCTGTGGCAACCGGCGGCTTTTCGCGCCATGTTCCGGTATTATCAAAACAATCCCGCAATGCTTGCCGTGCTGATACTCTCGCTGATCGCGACAGGATGGTTCGTCTGGCACAAAAAAAGCGGCGCAAAGGAAGGAAAGGAACGGCGGGGCCACTGAAAATTGAAATATTGACGCTCTTCCCTGATATGTGCGAGGCGGTGCTCCGCGAAAGCATTGTCGGGCGCGCGCGTGCACAGGGATTGGTTGACATACGCACGCGCAATATCCGTGATTACACATTGGACAAACACAAGCGCGTGGACGACGCGCCATATGGCGGCGGTTACGGCATGGTGATGCAGGCACAACCTATCGCCGATTGTTTCCGGTCCCTTTGCGACGAGTGGAAATGCCGCCCGCCGCTGATTTATCTTTCGCCGCAAGGCAAGGTATTGACGCAGAAAAAAGTGAACGAACTCGCGCAGTTACCCGCGTTGGCGTTGCTCTGCGGACACTATGAGGGCGTGGATGAGCGTGTGCTGGAAGCGTTGGTTGACGAAGAAATATCCGTCGGCGATTATGTATTGACGGGCGGCGAATTGCCCGCGCTGGTGCTCACGGATAGTATCGCGCGTCTTTTGCCTGGTGTTTTGCCCGCGCAGGATGCTTACAGCCAAGAAAGCCATTACAACGGTTTATTGGAGCATCCGCAATACACGCGCCCCGCCGTTTGGGAGGACAGAACCGTACCCGAGGTGCTCCTTAACGGCAATCACGCCAAGCAGGAGGCGTGGCGGCTGGAACAATCGCTGGAAGTCACAAAACGCAAACGCCCCGACTTACTTTTTCTGAAGAAAAAGTAAGCAAAAAGACTTTTTCCCGCTTCGCGCTGTCGTATTTAGACTGATTTTTTGCGCGGTCATATTTAGACTGATTTATATTTGCGCGGACCAAATATGACAGCGCGAAGCGACTGCTCCCCGCAGGGGCGCGCGGTCATTTGCAGACTGTGGAAATATACATCAGTCTCAAGGATTTTGCGTGCATTCCCCGCAAAAAATAGGTGTTCACTTCAAACATATGAAAGGATCTGAAGATGCCGAAACATGAAATGCTGAAAAACAATAAAACAAAATTTTTGACTGCCGCCACTGCCGGCGGTCTAGCAACCGTAATCGCCGCGCTGTGTTTCGTTTTCTTTTTGCCGCCACTCAAGGGCAAACAAACCGATGTGCAATTGCCGTTGCAGACTGCGGCAAATTGGAGCTTCGCCGTGATCGGCGACAGCTTGCTCAACACTGAAAATCAGGGCTACGGCTTGCAATACAAAGAAAACACACGCAAAGCGTTGCAACAAATCAAACAAAAAAACATCCAACTCATTCTGGCGACGGGCGGTCTGACGGAAAGTGGGAAAGCGGAAGAATACGAGTTGTTCTTGCGGCTGACCGCTGAAGCCTATGCGGACGGTCCGGCGCCCGTCATTCTCGCGGCGCAGGGTCAAAACGAGCTTGCATCCACAGGCGCGATCGGCGGGCGCGGTTTTAAATCGTCGATGGATACCGCGCCATTCACCCACAGCGTGATCAACGGATTGCATTTTATCACGCTTTCGGCAAACAAAACAACGGGGCAACCCTATTCCGCCGGCGCGATCGCTTGGCTGGAACGGCAATTAAAAAAAGCGGAATCCGACGCGAGCACGATGCCAATCTTTGTGATCGCTCCCCTCCCCGCCTCCAACACAATCGTCGGAACGGACGGTTCCGAGACAGCCGGTTCAAACGCACTGCAAAAAACGCTCTCCAAACACCACCGCGCCGTGCTGATTTCAGGCAACAGTCTCCGCCCGCAGATACATGAACGCATGATCGACCAAAATACGTTCACAGCCATCGGCGCGCAAGGATTGTCTCGCTTGGCGCTGGATGAGAGGTTCTTCGATCCCTTGCGCGACTCAAACACCGCAATCCCCGTCAACCTGACCAAATCGCCGTATTTTTTGATTTTCACTTATTCCACAACCCAACTCAACGTGATACGCTGGAATGTTTCCGCAAACACGGCGGAGGACAATACTTGGCGCGTCCGTTTACCGTTTGATCCTGAAAAACCGCAATATGGTTTGAATACGCGGCAAGCGCAAAACGCGTCGCCAACGTTCCCCGATCAACAGATTGTGTTTGTGACGAATATCAAAAATGATCGCGGCCGATTGCTTGACGGTGTCTCTTTTTCGGCCGCTTCCGACGATGCGGAAGTCGTCGCCTACGAAATTGAAACCATCAATTGGCTGAACGTTTCGACCGCGAAACAATATGCCGCCGACAGCTTTGCGGGCAAAAAGAACAGTGCGAAGACGGTCACGCTTGCGCTTGATCCAACGTTGCCGAGCGGCGATTACACCATCCGCGTTTATGCAATTGATGCCTTCGGTGCAAAGAGCGGTTCGTTCTTGCAGGCGACGGGAACGCACAAAAAGCTGCCCTGACGCTTGATTTTGAGAGCAAGACATTGCGCCTTTTTTCAAGAAAAAATATTGGACGGCATCAGACTGCCTCCGGATCATTTTGCCGCGTTTGCCGCGCGATTTGCACCACCGCAAGCGCAAGTGCGGCGGCGGCACAGCATAGAGCGGTCGCTTGCCCACGCCCGAACCATTTTGCCGCCGCAACCGCCGCGCGGAATCCCTTGACGGCGTTATGCGCCGCGTTTTGATTGCCGATTGTTTTCATATTGAACCACTTTTCTGTTTTTCTTTTTCTGTTTTTCTTCTGTTTTTCTATTGGTGCGTCCTGTTTTCCAACAGTGCCGCATGGGCGATTGCGGGGATATTCTCCCCTTGCAGGGGCGTTATCGCCGAGAGCAGCGCACCTGTTCCAACAAATAACACGCGCTTGAGTTTGCCATCACGCATCTGCGGCAGGATGCTTGCGCATAGCACTGCCGCGGAACAGCCGATCCCCGAACCGCCCGCGCCCGCGTCCTGCTTTTGGATATCATACAATAGCAAGCCGCAGTCGCGGTGAACGTCCCGCAAAACAAGATTGTCGCGATTGGCAAGCTCAAGCAACAGCCGCGAACCGATCGCGCCCAAATCACCTGTTAGAATCAGGTCATAATCCTGCGGCGCGGTTTGCGTATCGCGGAGAAATTGCGCGATGGTATCGAATGCCGCCGGCGCCATGGCCGCACCCATTTCGTTGGGGTCGGACACGCCGTAATCCAGCACATGCCCAAATACGGCGGCGGAAACGCAAATTCCCTGCGTTTCCGGCGTTTCGTTCGGCGCAAGGATCACCGCCCCGGCGGCCGTCGCCGTGCGCTGTGCCGTCGGCGTGGGTTGCCCGCCGTATTCCAACGGGAAGCGAAATTGCTTTTCGGCGGAACAAAAGTGTGAGGACGCAGCTGTGCTTATATAATCAAAACCGCCCGCGTCGACCGCCAACGCGCCCATCCCCAGCGCAAGCGCGAATGTGGAACACGCGCCGTACAACCCTGTCAGCGGGATCGGATAGTTCCGCATGGCGAAGTTGGTTGCAATACATTGATTGAGCAGATCGCCGCCCAAGTGCAAATTGATTTGCTCCGCTTGTAGTCGCGCGGATTTGAGCGCATGGGATATCGCGGAAGCCTGCAAACACGATTCCGCTTTTTCCCAGCTGTCCTGACCGAGTTTATCGTCTTCCGTCAGGATGGTGAATCCGTTGGCAAGCGGTCCTTCACCCTCCATTTTACCGCCAACGGACGCAAACGACACAATCTGCGGCGCATGCTCGAATACCAGCGTTTTTTGCCCGACACGTTTTGCCACATTAACCACCGCCTTTGCTTGCAAAATAATAAATTGCGCCGTAGAGCATGGCGGCGGCACTGCCGAACGCCAAAACAGGTCCCGCCAAACGGAATAAATTCGCGCCGACACCCAACAAAAATCCTTCGCTTTTGTGTTCCATGGATGGCGACACAATGGCATTGGCGAATCCTGTAATCGGAACGCCCGCGCCCGCGCCCGCATGCTTCGCGAGCTTATCGAACACACCTGCCGCCGTGCTGACGGCAGTGAGCAAAATCAAGCTCATGGGGACGAGAGCGCGCACTTCGTCCTCATTGCATCCCAAAGCTTCAAAGCAAAGCCACAGCGCCTGACCCAGCATGCAGATTGCCCCGCCGACCAAAAAGCTCAGCAAAAAATGCCTTGTGTGCGGGCTTTTGGGCGAAGCGTCTCGCACCATTTTTTGATAGTCTCCGTTGTTTTTCTTTTCTATTTTTCGTGCACCTCCCTGTGTTTTGCATTAGTGTGCGCCACACTTTCGATATTAGTCAAGATTTTATTTTTTTCTGATCCCATGGGAAAAAGCGTGAAAATTGATTTCGCGCTTGCAATTTTCTGTAATATGTTGTATACTCTAAGTGAATGTGAGCCAGATATCATTTTGGGGGTAGTTGTTTGTCAGATTGTTATGATATTGCGATTGTTGGCGGCGGCGTGGTTGGAACGCTGACCGCGCGTGCGCTGAGCCGCACCAATTTGAGCGTCGTGCTGCTGGAGCGATGCAACGACGTTGCCATGGGCACGACCAAAGCCAACAGCGCCATTGTGCATACGGGTTTTGACGCGAAACCCGGCAGCATGAAAGCAAAAATGAACGTCGCGGGCTCAAAAATGATGCGGACTCTTTGTGAAACACTGCACGTGCCCTTCAAAAACAACGGTTCGCTTGTGGTGGGTTTTTCCGAAGACGAACGCCCCGAACTGGAGGCGCTTCTCGTCCGTGGGCAGAACAACGGTGTGGAGGGTCTGCGTCTGCTCAGTGCGGAGGAACTCCAGCAAATGGAGCCAATGGTGAGCAAAACCGCCGTCGGCGCGCTCTATGCCCCCACGGGCAGCATTGTCAGCCCGTTTGAACTCGCGATTGCCGCCGCCGAAAACGCGGTGCGCAACGGCGTGACGCTCCTGCGCAATTTTGAGGTTGAGGCAATCACTTGGCAAGAAGATATGTTTGCGCTATGTGCGCCCAATCGGCAAATCACAGCGCGGACGGTGGTCAACGCGGCGGGTGTGCACGCGGATGATATCGCCCGTATGATCGGCGACGATTCATTCCATATCCAACCGCGGCGCGGGGAATACGTTTTGCTGGATTCTTCCCAAAATGGCGTGGTGTCCAACACCATTTTTCAGTGTCCCTCCAAAATGGGCAAGGGCGTGCTGATCGCGCCGACGGTGCACGGCAACGTGCTCATCGGACCGTCCGCAGAGGACATTGAGGACAAATACGATTTGTCGACGACATCCGCCGGCTTGCGCAATATTCAAACCATCGTCAACCGCAGCGTGCCTGCGTATGTTATCCGCGATATCATTACATCTTTCACAGGTTTGCGGGCGCATTGCGACAAAGACGACTTCATTTTGCGGGCAAGCGAGGTCAACCCGCAATTCATCCACGCCGCGGGAATTGAATCCCCGGGACTTTCCGCCGCGCCCGCGATTGCGGAATACCTTGCGGAACTTGCGATCGGCGCGCTTGCCGCTCGCGGGATTCAGCCGACCGAAAAAGCCGATTGGCTTGCCGGTCGAACAGAACCCGTGCGCATCAAAGAAATGAGTCCTGAAGCGTTGCGGACGCTCGTGCGGAAAAACCCCGCCTATGGGCGCGTCGTCTGCCGCTGCGAAACGGTGAGCGAGGGCGAAATTTTGGATGCCATCCATGCTCCTGCGGGGGCATTGGATTTGGACGGCGTCAAACGCCGTGTCCGCGCGGGCATGGGGCGTTGCCAAGGCGGTTTTTGCGGCACGAAAGTGCTTGCGATTTTGGCGGAGGAACTTAAAATCCCCTACGAAGCGGTCACAAAATGCGGCGGCGCGTCTCAAATTCTGATCGGCAAAACAAAATAGCCACAAAGGTTGAACGACTTACTTTTTCTTGAAGAAAAAGTAAGCAAAAAGACTTTTCCCGCTTCGCGCGGTCTTTTATATATGTATAATTACCATAGGAGTTGTTATGTCAAATTATGATATCATTGTCATTGGCGGCGGTCCCGCCGGCATGGCGGCCGCACTGGAAGCCGAAAAACACGGCGTGAAAAATATTTTGCTCCTCGAACGCGCCGAAACCCTCGGCGGCATTTTGGAGCAGTGTATCCACACGGGTTTTGGTCTCCATTTTTTCGGTGAGGAACTTTCAGGTCCTGAATACGCCGATCGATTCGCGGTGCAAACGGAAGCAAGTTGCGCAATCACCGTCAAAACGGACACCATGGTTTTGGATGTGCAAGCACAGGACGGCACACATATTGTAACGGCTGTCAACAAAGAGGATGGCTTGCTCGCCTTGACAGCGGCCGCCGTTGTGCTGGCCATGGGTTGCCGCGAACGTCCTCGCGGTGCGCTCAACATCGCGGGAACGCGCCCCGCGGGAATTTTAAGCGCGGGCACGGCGCAAAAATATGTCAACCTCGACGGCTATATGCCCGGCAAAGAGGTCGTGATTTTAGGATCCGGCGATATCGGCTTGATCATGGCGCGGCGCATGACACTGGAGGGCGCAAAAGTCAAAATGGTTTGCGAATTGATGCCCTATTCCAGCGGATTGACGCGCAATATCGTGCAATGTTTGGATGATTTTGATATCCCGCTCAAACTCAGCTGTACCGTGATAGAAATACACGGAGCGGAACATCTGGAAGCCGTGACAATCGCGAAAGTGGATGAAAACCGCCGCCCCATCGCGGGGACGGAGGAAACAATTCCTTGCGATTCGCTGTTGCTGTCCGTCGGATTGATCCCCGAAAATGAACTGACACGCGCCTGCGGCGCGGCAATGGATCGTGTGACCTCGGGCGCTGTCGTCAACGAATCGCGCGAAACATCAATCCCCGGGGTTTTTGCCTGCGGCAACGTTCTGCACGTGCACGATTTGGTGGATTATGTAACGCTGGAAAGTCAATTGGCGGGTGCGGGCGCGGCGGATTATGTGCAAGGCAAACGCGCGACCGGCGGTGAAGTGACGACGCAGGGTATAAACGGCGTGCGCTATGTTGTGCCTCAGCGTGTCGGCAGAGCACAGAGCGAAGCCGTGAAGCTCTATTTCCGCGTTGGGCAGGTTTACAAAAACGCGTGTGTGCGTGTGCGTTGCGGCGATACGATTTTGGCGCAAAAAAAACGTCCGCGATTGGCACCCGGCGAAATGGAAGATTTCCTAATCAAACCCGATCAACTGGCAAGCTTGCCGCATGATGCCGTGCTGACGGTTGAAGTCGTCGCATAGGAGAGGAGAAAATGATATGGCGGTGAAAGAAATGATTTGTGTGGCTTGTCCGCTCGGTTGCGGATTGCGCGTGGAACTTGACGATATGAACAATATTTTGAGCATAACGGGCAACACCTGCAAGCGCGGCGAAGCGTACGCTCGCACCGAAATCACGAATCCTATGCGTTCGTTCACCTCCACCGTGCGCGTGAACGGCGGGAACGCTCCGTTTGTGAGCGTTAAATCCAAAACGGCGATGCCCAAAGACTTGCTGTTTGCCGCGGCGGAAGCGACGCGCGGTGTCATTTTGCAAGCTCCCGTCGCCATCGGCGATTGCGTGATTGCCGATGTTGCGGGTTGCGGCGTCGATTTGGTTGCGACGAATCGAGTTGGTTCTAAAAACTAGATGCTAAAAACCATACAAACAAAGGGGGTAAACATGAACAAAACACTGCGTCCGCTGATTTTTTCCGCCCTGCTTGCCGCAATTTCGATGGTGCTGTTCCTCCTGCAGGCTTCCACACCGCTCACACCCGCTTTTTTGAAATTGGATATATCCGATTTGCCCGCACTGATTGCGTCTTTGTTTTTGGGCGCACCCTACGGCGTATTGGTCTGTTTGGTCAAAAACGCGTTGGGATTGTTCCACAGCATGACGGGCGGCATCGGCGAACTGTCGAACTTTTTGCTCAGTTCCATTTTTGTGCTGACCGTCGGTTTCGTTTATAAAAAACGGCGCAGTCAGGGCAACGCGTTGCTCGCAACGTTTTTGGGTGCGCTTGCAATGGCGGCGTTCAGTTTTCCGTCCAATCTGTTTTTGGTCTACCCCGTTTATACAAAAATCATGTCCCTTGATGCAATCATGGGCATGTACAGCGCAATCCTGCCCTCTGTCAATCGCCTTTGGCAAGCGTTGCTGATTTTCAATGTGCCGTTCACATTTGTGAAAGCCATGCTCAGCTTTGTGCTGATGATCCCGCTCTATCCCCTGCTGCGGCGGTTGGATATGCGAAAATGAAGAACCATTTTGGATAAATTCATGAAAAATCATATCAATATCAAAAAAAATATAAAAAAAATCACCGCTTTGTTGCTGATTGCAATGACGTTGGTTTTGCTCTCTTCCTGCGGCGACGACGGCACGGGCTATGTGTTTTCGTTTCCAATCGACGCTCCCCCCGAATACCTTGACCCGAGCATCGCAACAGGACGCGAGGCGGAATTGATCATCGCCAACGCGTTCGAGGGTCTTCTTTGCCCCTATGCGCTGGATGGCGGCAGCGACGGTCTCAGCCCCGGCGTGGCATACGCTTGGGAGAAATCGGAGGACGGCTTGCGTTACACGTTCCATTTGCGCGAGAACACCCACTGGCGTTTGCCCAGCGGCGCACAAAAGCGTTTGGGATTGGACGATGAAGCGTTTGCGGCTTTCGACACCCGCGTAACCGCGCGTGATTTTGTGTTTGCCCTGCGGCGCGGCATTGATCCCGCAACAGGCGCACCGAACGCGTCCGCGCTCTACCCGCTCAAAAACGCACGGGATATCCATCAGGGCAAAAAGGCGGTCGAAACGCTTGGCGTTGAAGCTGTGGACGATTTTACGCTTTTGCTCACACTCGAAAAACCCAGCGACGGCTTTGAGCAAACGCTGACGCAACCCATCGCCATGCCTTGCAATCAAATCTATTTTGAGGCGACAAAGGGGCGTTATGGACTTTCGCCCGATAATCTGCTCAGCAACGGTCCGTTTTCACTTTCCATTTGGGACAACAGCCAATTGCGTCTGCGCAAAAATGAGGGATACGCGGGCGAAACGGCGGTTGCGCCCAGTGCGATTGTGTTCAAAATCCAGCCCGATCAAAGCGAACGCCTGCGCTTGATTGGCGCGGAGGGCGGTTATTCTGTCGCCCTGATGCCCGCATCGATTGCCGCCGATGCCGAAACACCCTACGCCAAAGTATGGATGAATCAGCGCACGGGAACTTCGGCACTTTTGTTCCATTGCGGAAAATCGCCTTTCTCCAGCCGGAAACTGCGCGTTGCCATGTGCGCGGCGATTGATTTTGACTCCATTGGGGAAAATACCGGCGTGAGCCTCATCCCCGACAACGCGCCGCTTGCGGGGCGAACATTCGCCGATTACAACACATCGGCGCCGCGGAACATCACGCCGGACAAATCGCGCGCCAAACAGCTGTGGCAAGAGGGACTTGCCGAGCTTCAGCAAACGAAAATACAGATATCGCTGCTGTGCACGGCAGATGACGAACGGCAAATGCGCGTGCTTTTGCAACAGTGGCAAAGCGTGTTCGGGTTGAGTTTGCAAATGGACATCACACCGTTGACCGCGAGTGCGCTGCAAACCCGCCTGCAACAGGGGGATTATGATATCGCCTTTGCCGAACTCCCCGCCGATGGTTCTGCCGACCGCGTGTTGAAAAACATCGCGCACAGCGAGGGCGAAGATAACGTGATGCGTTATCAATCCAAAACGGTGGACGCGTTGTTGACCGGGATCGCGCAATCCACGCCCGAGGAGGCCGCGCGAGGCTGCCGACAGACGGAGGATCATCTTCTGCAAAACGCGGTGGTTTATCCGTTCGCGCCCGTGATCAGCCAATTGCTCGTTGCAAAAGGGGTGCAGGGCTTGCGGCTTTCCAACACGGGGGACAGAGTTTATTTTTGCGGCGCGATTATGTCGTGAATAGATGATTTATACATGTTGCACATAAAAAAAGCTTTGCCTTTGTTTGAAATTAGGCATTGCTTTTTTTGTGTCAATTTGGTATAATTAAATACAGATAATCTAAGGTGTATCTGAAAACGGATACACAATTGCAATAGGAGGATATGCAATGATAACAGCAAAAAAGCGTATAATGGGCTTTGCGTTGGCGGTGTTGATGCTTTCCAGTCTGATTCCGGGGCAACTTTTGCTCACAACCGCCCAAAGCGTCGGCGAGGTGATTGCCGCCCTGGTGCAAAACATCACCAACAAACCATCCGTACAAAACGCGGCGTTTCAAACAGAGGCGACTTACACGGTCGTTCGGCGTCCTGTCCCCGTGATCGAATGCGATGCAACCGAAGTGGTGCGCGTGGCTGGTGCGCGTTACGCCTACACGCGGGGTTCAACCATCGTGAAAGCGACGCCGTCAGGGGTTCCCGAATTGAATTCAGGTTATATCTACACAGACGCTGTCGGCGGCAATTGGGGTTACGACGGCGAACTCCCCGAAGCTCCGTTCTTGGACGTGCGTCTATTCATGCGCGATCAGGATATCATCAAAGACAGCACGGGCGCAATCATTTCGCCTGTGATCGACTCGTTCACAGTCACGGTCGGCAACAATTCAACCACCACGCAGAACGTCACGCTCAGCGCCAACAACGCCGCTTCGGGGCTAGGCGCGGCGCAGGAGAAGCGTTTCACCTTGTCGGGCACTGCCAAAGAGGGCACGAACATTGAATACAAAATCGTCGTGCGCTACAAATGGCTCAACGAATACGCGCACATCTGGGTGACGGACAACTACGAAACAACAGCCTACAGCCGCGTGGAAAGCATCAGCTTCCCCGCCGGCGGCTGGCACTGGGTGGCGCAGGAGTGGACAGACAAAAACCGCTGTGATATTTCCTTTGAGTTCCGTGTGCTTGGGCGCAACACGGTGGCGACCCAAATGACGCCCAAAAATGACAGCTCTGGTTGGGTAGAGGGTCACGGATTCATTGATGTTTCGGTTGCCGATCGTTACAATTTTAAGTATAACGAACCTGTGGCTTACAAAACAGATCGTGCTCGTTTTA
>JAITDE010000056.1 GCA_031282735.1 Oscillospiraceae bacterium
ATTCACCCTTGAGGACAGCTTGAAGCGTTTATCCTTTCGCAAACTCCCAAAAAACGCGACGCTCTCTACTTTGTGGATTTTCGGCGACCAGCTTTTCAGCTTTTGAGCGTCATTCACCCAAAACTGCATCTCGGAACCTTTGTTTCCTGTTTTTCGCACCATGCGGTTAGAAATCTTAACAGCCGTCTTCGACTGCGCGTCAAAGAAGATCTCGCCGCTCTGAAAATGCTCCGCGATCCGGCAAACCAGTTCCCGCACCTTTTTTTCCGTAAAGTAATAAAATAGCCCGCCCGCGAGGACAAACACGCTGCCGTCGGTGGTTTTTATCTCGTCAAGCCATCCATAGTCGAACATGGATTTCGCAATGTCGGTACAGCGCTCAGACGTGGGGATGAACCTTTGACGGAAGGTCATCGAATCCGGCAGGTCAATGTTGTACCAACGGATAGAACCGTTGTCTACGCGGTCAAAGGTCGTGTCAAGCCCGGAGCCGAGGTTGACCACCGCGCCGTCCGGATGCTTGCTCATGTAAGCGAGACACCGCTCGTCAAACCGCTTGGCGCGAAGCAAACAGCATAAACATCCGTATTCCGTGCCATAGGATTTGTCGATCCGCGTGAAATCATAGTCCATGCCGTCAATAACCCGAATCGCCCCGGTGTCGTACAAAATCTCAGGAAACATGCGGCTCGCCTTGGCTCTGCCGTAAACGGCGAGGAGCATGGTGGACTGCACGGTTTGATCTTGAAGTTCTGTTGTGTTTTCCATTTCAGTTCAAATCCCTTTCAAAAAATCTGTTCACACAATCGGTTTTGACTAACTTATGCGTCTGAAAAAACACAGTCATCGCAACCGCGCTTCGTATTATAGCGCGAATCAAAGCTTATGTGTTATCAAATTCGGACGTGGATTTCTGATTTTGGACAATTATTTATCAGTCTTTGCGTCCTTCTCCGCTTGAAAACGCGCAAAATATCCACTTTTTAAGATGGTGTTCTATCTTGTTTTGTTCGGCACTGAAAAAAAACCGTTCTATTCCTTCGATGCATACATTTTTTCACCCCACAGTGATGCCCACCGCTCAATGGGCATCGCGTCGTAGGCCGCGCGGCGCGCTTCCTCAGACCACGCGCCTGAAACCAGCGCGCGGGCGTGTTTGCGCGTGAAGTGCTGATACCAAATCTCAGACGGAATGCCGACAACCAGAAAAAACAACGGTCCCAGCAGAATATTTTGCAAACCGTGCCCTGCTTCATGGTATTTCGTGAAAGGGGTGGCGTTGTTGCCTAAAAAGAAAAACGGACCTAGATTGTTGCTGCCGCGCGGACGCACGTGTTCAAAATACACATTCCCATGGAAGCTGCGTGGTTTCAATCCCCTGCCCAAGCAAATTAGCGAAAAAATCGCCCCCGCCAATGTCGCGGGTAGTCCCCATGTGACAGATAATAACCAGAACAAAGTGATAGCTGATTTTTTCATATCGGCATCACATCCTTTGCTTCTTTTTCGGCAAGCCAAAGCGATTCAAACGGCAAACCTGTTAGCTCCGCAAAAAGCGCCTGTTCCGTCTCCGGAATTTCAGCGAACCCATTCCGCCGCTTTTGGGCGATGCGTTCTTTGAGCTTTGCGTGGGTTTCGGCGTTGAGCGCGTAGCGGCGCGACAACCACAGCATTCCCAGACCGGACACGGCGGGAAGGACACAAAGCATTAGCTTCACCGCCCCCATGGTGGTGAAATTAGCTTGCTCGGGCGAAGTGTTGGTTTCGTCTAAACGGAAGATCGTCAGCAACAGGCTGAAGATCAAAAACGCCAGCCCCTGCACCACTTGCTTGCCCATTTTTACCAGTCCCGCGCTTACGCCCTCGCGGCGTTTGCCGTAAATGGCTTCGTCCACATCGGGCAAGTCGGGCATAAGCACCGTCGGCACAAAACCTAGGCACGACGTACCTGCTCCCGTCAGGGATACCCCGGTCAAGAACAGCCAAATTGGCGATCGGGGCGTAACAAACAGCAAGATCAGCAGCCCTGCAACCAGGATGGGGATGTCAAAATACAATGGAAAGTGCTTGCTGCGCTTTTTCATGGCGATCACATTCGGCACAAAAAACGCGATTTCAAACGCTCCCTTAAGATTGACCGCGATGAACGTCAGCGTGATCCCGCCTAGCAACGGCACAGTGAATTTCAGGTTGCTATAAACCAGCAGTACAAAAATCACCAGCGTGCTCACAATGGCGTACTGGTTGAACGCGCCGAAGAGCGTCAAGGCATAGCATTTTCGATAAAGCTTGGATTGCAGCAATTCTTTGTAGCCGCGCAGCGTTTGCCGAAACGTATAGCGTTTCTCATCTTTGGGTTCGTGCTTTTCTTTGGATCCCAAAAAAGTGATCAGCAGCGGCACGGCGAACAACGCGCCCAGAATCACACCCAGCAACGCGAAATTGTGCGTGTAATTCGCGTAATCTGCCGTTGTCTTCACGGGAATGAGTGCTTCATAAATATAGGTGCTGGCCACGCTGGCTATGCCGCTGAAAATCATGCGATAGCTGGAATAATCCGTGCGCTCACCGTAGTCATCCACCATACGGGGCAACAGCGCGTCGTAGGGTACGATGCCGATGCTGCTTGCCGTGCTGAACAGTATATAGACGAAAATGAACCAGAAGAACTTGCCCTGCTCGCTTTGGATGCCTGGGTTTATCCACAGCAGAGCATAGGTGATAAACACCGGAACGACACTGGCCAGCAACCACGGGCGGCATTTGCCTAGTTTTGTGTGTGTGCGATCCACCAACAGACCGACGATCGGGTCAATCACGCCATCCCAAATTTTTGTCAGACCCGTCACAATCCCCGCCAGCAAAGGCGAAAGTCCCATGGCATACATCAAAAAATACAGATAGTATAGGCTCAACACCTGCCCCACGCCGCCATCCAGCGCAAAACCGATGGCATACGACGTCACATGCCAGACTTTTTTTAACCCGTGTTCTTTTTCCTGCTCCATGATGGAAGTCCTCCAAACCTAAATTTATACTATTCACATAGGATTAGTATATTATAGCTTGTCGAACAACCAATGTCAAGAAAAATATTCCGCGCGCAATGCTTTTGATCTGTGAACGTTCACTGACGACCATTTGTCTTGCTGTCGCTTGTGATGAAATGTCTCTTGACATTCATCGCAAATATTGCCATAATGTAGCGCGTCAGGTAAATAATGGTAATATTTTGCTTGGAGTGATCTGCTTTGCACAAAACGCGTTGTGACTGTTGGAAAAAGTTTTTGTGCGTGTTTTTTGTACCTGTATTGCTACTTTTGAACACCGTAAATGCCTTTGCCGCAAACATTTCGGTCGATGGCGAAGTCGGCAATCTTGAGTGGTATGACGTGCCGGTCACCATGCTCATTTCGCGCACCGATGAGGCTTTTTGTGATGTATCGTTCATCACAATCCGTCAATTTTGGAACGAATCATCCCAATGTGCTGTTTTTGCAATCGCGGGACAAGCGCCTGCGATCACTGAATCCACACAAGCGGGTGTCGCGTTTTTTGTTGATGATATTGAAATTGCGCGCCTGCATCAGCCAAATATTATAACTTTTGATGTATCCAACTACCATTGCCACGGTGCATTGGTGGTCGCGCAGAGCGTGCAGGGCGATTTTTGCTTGGAAGTCGAAATCGGTTGCAAAAACGCCGCCGCAAAGGCCGGTTTGGCGCGGCTGATGGTGCAAATTTTCGATCCGTTTGGCGTATCGTCGCGGCAATACAGCTATGCCGTCGTGTTTCCCGCGCCCGAAACGACCGCCGCGCCGCCCGAAATCACGACAAAAACAACAACGGCAAAAACGCCGTCCACAACAACCACAACATCTAGCACTTCCAAATCCGAAACAACGCAAAAAACAACCAGTAAAAGCACACAATCGACGACTACCGCCCAAACGACCGCAATTGCAGCAATCGAAACAATCCCACAAACCCAAACGATAACTTTGCCGACCGAACGTGTTGTGCCGCCATTAGCAACAAAACAATCCACGCAAAAAAGGACACAAACGGCACAGTACGTCCCCACAATCAGTGAAACAATTACCATTCCGCAAACACTTTGGACGTATCCGGAGTACAAAAATATTGTAGAAAACGCCGTACAATTTGAGGCAATCGCGGAAAGTTCCGCAGAACAGCGGCAAAACGGCGGAATTTTTGCCGTTTTAGGGGGATTGTGTGTGGTGTTTGGATGCGTCGGGGTTTTGATTTGGCGTCGGCGGAATTCGGATACCGGCAAACAAGATGATAAATCATGTTAAAACGCGCACAAATTTGATCCTTTTCTAGGGGACCCCGCCCACCAACCGCCAAAAAAATTGATCTCACCAATCACATGGCAAGGTCAATTTTTATCCCGCTGTATGGATCATATAGGAGCACCGTTTTGCAATTTGCGCGGCGCAGAATCGCCGGTTTCAGTCCACCCATTGATCCTCAATCTCAGGCGTATCCAAGTGGCGGGTGTCGTTCATATAACGCAGGTTGATGTGCTCATACCACGGCAAAACACTCCCCGCGCGCGGATGTCCGAAATAAACCACTTTGCTCAGCGCCGTATTTTTTTGGTCAAAGCGAAACGCCGGCATAGGATCAATGCACAACGCCTCCACAAGCAACGGATGATTCAGTCCGCCGTGGGCGGCAATCAGGACATGTTCGCCGTTTTTGTATGTTGCGCGGACTTTTTGCATCACCCAGCGGGTACGCAGGATCACATCGCCCAACGTTTCCGGTTTGCCGCAACTATCGCCGTAATCGCCGATTTCCATCAATTCGGGCATCAGTGTGATCGGGCAAGGATTTTTCTGCGCGTCGAGCACCGCCTGCGCGGTTTCCCGTGCGCGGCACAGCGGACTGCAAAGGACGGCATCCAGCGGGATGTGCGCCATGCGCCGCCCCAACGCTGCCGCTTGCAAACGACCTTTGGGGGTCAAGTGCCAATCATCGCGAAACAACCCTGTAAAACAATCGCCGATGCGCTCCGATTCCTCCACATTGCCAAACGACTGCCCGTGCCGTGTAATATACAACCGCAAAATCAACTTTTGTGTGTTACTCAAATGAAAACCTACCTTTTCTAATCCTGCATAGCTTGCCTGATGTCGTCGATCAAATCCTGCGTATCCTCAAGTCCCACACTCAAGCGGAAAAATCCACCGTGAAATTCTTTCTCATAAAGATACTGGCGCTCGTCATTTTCACCGAGGAAAACAATCAAGCTTTCGTCATGCCCGAGCGAAACAGCGCTTGTGATAACCCGCAATTTGCTGACGAAACGATTGTGTCCATCGTGATCCGCGTTCAGCCCAAAAGAGAGTACACCGCCGAATCCGCCGTGCATTTGCGTTGCGGCGATTTTTTGATTTTTATGCGCGGACAAACTTGGATACGCCACAAAACGCACTTGCGGCAACGTTTGCAAAAAAAACGCTATTTTTTGCGCCGACTCGTTGTGCTGGCGCATCCGCAAAGGCAATGTCACCGCACCGCGCATGATGAGCCAAGCGTTGAACGGGCTGATTGCCCCGCCGAGATTCACCATCGCTTGCGATCGGATTTGGTCGATCAGTTCTTTCGCACCCAACACCGCGCCGCCCATCGCATCACCATGCCCGTTGATGTATTTGGTGAGGCTTTCAACGGTCAAATCCGCGCCGAGTTCGCAGGGGCGTTGATTATACGGCGACGCGAACGTGTTGTCCACCGACAAAAGTGCGCCGTGCGCGTGCGCAATGTCGGCAATCGCCCTGATATCGCTGATTTTGATGGTCGGATTGGACGGCGTTTCGATGTGAATTAATCTCGTATTTGGTCGGATTGCGGCTTTGACGGTCTTGATGTCGCTACTGTCCACAAGCGTTTTTTCAACATTGAATTTATCGGGGAACAACTCGTTGATGAGCCGATATGCGGCAATGTAGGTGGAATCGGACATCACGATATGGCTGTCGGATTTCAAAAACGCAAAGAACACGCCCGACAAAGCAGCCACGCCGCTTGCTAGCACCACACAATCGGGGACGTTGTGGAGCAAAGCAAGTTTTTCCTGCAAATACCGCTGGTTCGCGCCGCCGTTGCGGGTATAAATTTGTCCATCCGCGCTCGACCAGTTCATATCGGATGGATCATACGGCAATTCATAACTGTTCGCCATCGTGATTGGGCGGCGGATTGCGCCAGTTTCCGCATCAACCTCGTTGCCGCCGTGTACGGAACGTGTCATAAACCCAAACGAACCGTCTACATTTTTCTTAAGCACTAACGCACTCCCCATCCAGCGAATAGTTTTAGCGAAGAAAGAGTCAAGGAAGAAACCACACCGCAGAGGACAAAAAGTCAACTGCGGTGTAGTTCTACTATCTCATCAAAAAAAGAAGACAAAAAGCAAAAGGATAGAAAGAGGGAAAAAGAAATGCACCGCAAAAACCGAACAAAGAACAACAACATATCTCATTTCAAAGAACAATGGTACAAGCTATCGACCAATTAGTACGTGCAAGCTTCACATGTCGCCATGCTTCCACATTACGCCTATCAACTCATAGTCTATGAGTGGTCTCAGAGGATATCTCATCTTGGGGGGGGCTTCACGCTTAGATGCTTTCAGCGTTTATCCCTTCCGCACATAGCTGCCCAGCTGTGCCACTGGCGTGACAACTGGTGCACCAGCGGTGCGTCCATCCCGGTCCTCTCGTACTAAGGACAGCGCCCCTCAAATATCCAACGCCCACGGCAGATAGGGACCGAACTGTCTCACGACGTTCTGAACCCAGCTCGCGTACCACTTTAATCGGCGAACAGCCGAACCCTTGGGACCGAATACAGCCCCAGGATGTGATGAGCCGACATCGA
>JAITDE010000021.1 GCA_031282735.1 Oscillospiraceae bacterium
GTGGCTTGAGACCGTGGCCTACGCCGATACCGACAGCGCGGAGGGCGAGGGCAATGATTTGACGCAGAATTTTGTTGAACCGACAGTCGATCCCGCATTGCCGCCCGAAGTTCCGCAAAATCCGGCGGTTGATCCAATCGTTCCGAACGAAGAGCAACCCGCGCCAAACCCCGATCTGCCGTCTGACGGCGAATCCTCGCCGCAAGAGGAAGCGCCTCAAGTGCCTGCGGCTCAGCAACCGTCCGCCACAGCGGCGGCAAAGAAAAAGTCCCTCCTCCAGATTATTTTGGATTGGCTGAGAAAATTGCTCGGGTTGGTGGGGTAGAGAAGAAAAGGGGCAAATTACATTTCGCAAAAAATGCAATTTGCCCCAATGGTGCGCTTCATTATTGGAAGAGACATAAAATGCGGTTTTGGGCGCAATCACTCCACCGTAATCCATTTTTCGTGCCAAAATGAATAAATCAACAACTCGCTCACGCGCAACCCAAAGCATTTCCGCATGGCAGTTGCATAAAGCTTGATTTGCTCCTTGTAACGTTCAACCAACAGATCCATGCTACTAACGCGGTCGGTTTTGTAGTCGAGAAGGACATAACCGTCCCCTTCGGCAAAGGCGCAATCGATAATACCCTGCACCACCACCTCTTCGCCCTTCAATGCCGGCAAATTCCCTTCGCCGCCCGCGAATTGCTCTGCGGGCAGACGGAGGGTGAATTTTTTTTCGCGTATCAAATCACCGGAAGCAAGCATACGCGCGGCGAAATCCCCCGCAAAAAAGCGCAAAAGTTTTTCGCGCTCCAACGCATCCGCTTCTTGCTGTGAAATATATCCATCCCGCACAAGACGATCGATTTCGCCATTTAAACCGCTCTTTGCGCTCGCGTAGTCGGCGTATTGCAAAAACGCGTGCATCGCACTCCCCTTTTCGGCGGCGGTGAGCTGATTGCCCTGCAAAAAACGCGGCTTGGATGAAAACGCGAAACGCAGCTGCTGTGTCTGCTCGGTCAATTCCGACGCGCCGCGCTTGACGGGAATCGCGTTGAGCGCGGCATATGGATAGGCATAACGCATGCGGCGATTGATTTCGGCGACGACGGCGGGATCGGCGGTGCGCAAAGCCGACGTTTCTTCGGCGGATTGCGTTGGATCTGGCTGTTCTGATTGAACAAACACGACCTCAAGCCCCGTTTCGCACGGCAAAATCGCGCTTGCGTCCATGCCCGCCAACTCCCGCAAAGCATGCGCGTCGGGATGCCGCAAAAACGCGGCGATAATCCAATCGGCATAGGATTTCGCGTTTTGCACCGCGTAAGTATGCATTTCCGCCCGATTGCATGAAACGTTCGCGGCGATTTTTTGAACAAATCCCGAAACATTGTGCGACGTGCAAACCATCACAAGGCGTTCTTTGGCGCGCGTCATGGCGACATAGAGCAGACGCAATTCCTCGCTTTTGGCTGCCGCCTGATTTTCCCGTTTGACGGCCTGTATGGGTAGCGTCGCTAAACGGCGGCGATTTTGCAGATCGGGCAACACAATCCCAACGCCCATCTGCGGATGCAGAACGAGATTTTGCTTTTGATCCTCCGTGTTGAACGCGCTCGCGCACTGCGCCAAAATACATATCGGAAATTCCAAACCCTTGGATTTGTGGATTGTCATGATACGCACGACATCCGCCGCTTCCGATATTTCATTGACCTCGCTGAGTTTGTTTTCGCGTTCCACTTTTTCGAGATAGCGCAAAAAGCCCGTGAGCGACGCGCCCGCGTTTTCGGAAAATTGCAACGCCAAATCGACGAACAACTGCACGTTGGCGCGGCGTTTTCCCGCGTTGCGCAACGCGCCGATAATGCTCAGCCAAGCTGTGTCTTCCAGCAGATGCCGCACAAGCAAATCCAGCGTT
This sequence comes from Oscillospiraceae bacterium, assembly GCA_031282735.1. GTDB lineage: Bacteria > Bacillota > Clostridia > Oscillospirales > Acutalibacteraceae > WRMQ01. Next base: position 1,910 of record JAITDE010000021.1, read on the forward strand.
AGCATTGCCGCTGCTTGCCGATAACCTTGCAAACGCGCAAGGAACGCGGCGCAACGGGAATCCGTTTCACCCTCTTGCAGCAAACATTGATAAAAATACCGCGTGTGAGGATGCGCCGCGCGCAGGTTGCTCAAATCCGCGGGCGAAAACCCGAACACAGGCGAAAGCATCACGGAAAGCAAGGGAACATCCTGCAAAGGAGAGTCGATCAAACGCAAAAGCGCGTGCAAAAAGGCGATTTCGCGGGTATGAAAAAGGCTCTCCGAGGATGCCGTGTGCGCTTGGAGTCCGGCCTCAGCCAACGCTTGCGCGAACGCGGCGGCGTGTTTTTTTTCACTGCGCAGCAAGATACAAAAGTCGCGCGAACGAACCCTGCGGCTCTCCCCTTTTTCAAACACGGTGTCGCCGTTTGCAATGGATGTTTTGATATACGCCGCAACATGCGCCGCCTCGGCCGCCAAACCATCGCCGGCGGTTTCGAGCAGATGAAGTTGTGCGCCCGTGGCTTCCCCCCGCGGATACGCCGCACCGCAAATGAGCGCGTCTTCGTCGGTGTAATCCATCTCCGCCGCGTCCTTGGTCATCCATTGGCGGAACGCGAAGTTGACCGTTTCGGTGACTTCGGCGCGGGATCGAAAGTTCCGACCAAGCAAAATGGCGGCCGGAAAGGTTTTGCCGTCATACGGCGCGTAGGTTTGCCGCTTGCGCAAAAACAACGCCGGATTCGCCTGACGGAAACGGTAGATGCTCTGTTTGACGTCACCAACAAAAAAAAGGTTGCCGCCGTCCGCCGAAAGCGCCTCGAACAGCCGCCCCTGCACCTCGCTCACATCTTGGTATTCATCCACAAGAATTTCGCGGTATTGTTTCGCGATGCCCGCGGCAAGCGCGGTCTTTTGACTGTTTTCATCAATGAGCAAACGCAGCGCCCAATGTTCCAAATCGCTGAAATCCGCGCGATCTTTTTCGCTTTTGAGCCGCGCGTAGCGATCCAGATAACTCTGAACCAATCGGATAAAACAATCGCAAACGGGCGCAAGGTTGCGCACATCCTCCGTGTGCGTTGCGGCATCGATTGCAAACAATGTTTTTTGATCTTTGATCGCCGACGTCCACAGTGCGCGGCGCACTTTCGCCCGTTCATAAACGGCACTTTCGTATTTCCGCTTTTTTCCGCTGAGCCGCGCGGGCGCAAACGACGCGAACGCCGCGCCAACGGTATCCCAGTCGTCCTGCTCCAAGGCGGCGAGGATGAATTGCAATTGCCGCAGGTCGTCCGTGAAAACATCCGCGCACTTCGCAATGTTTTCATCTTGCAAAAGCTCTTCGATGGAATCACGGCAATAGCCCGCAAAATCAAGCGTTTGCCGCCGCAGATGCGCAAGCAGGCTACGTCCCCAAACGCTTTTGCCGAACGACTTGCCGTCGTGATACGGCATTGCCGAACGGCGCAAAAAAGCGGTTGGATCGGGAGATGCCAAAGCGGAATCCGCCGCGCGCAAAACCGCTTTTTTAAAATCTTCGTCGTCGCCGCCCTTTTCCATCACCAAACCCAGCGCGGCAAACTCGGGTGAATCCGCTTTGTATGCCGCTTCAAAAACGTCGTCCATGGCTTGTGATTGAATCATCTTTTGTTCACTCTCGCTGAGCAGACGAATTTTTGGCGGCAACCCGAGTTGTGCGTAGTGTTCTTGGATCAATCGCAGGCAAAACACATGGATGGTGCAGATTTGCGCCAGCGGGAGCAGCGCTTGCTGTTGTTTGATGTGCGGATCGTCCTGCGCTTGGAGCGCGGTCATGATGCGTTCCCGCATTTCGGCGGCGGCCAAACGGGTGAACGTAACAATGAGCATCTCGTCGATGTTGCATGGATTTTCCGCGTCAAGAAGCCTCTGCAAAACGCGTTCCACAAGCACCGCCGTTTTGCCCGATCCGGCCGCCGCGCTCACCAAAACTGTGCCGCCGCGCGTCCATATAGCTTGCGCCTGTTCCTCAGTCCATTTCATGCGGCATCCCTCCATGCAAGCGTTCGCGCGCTTCGTCAAAATTGAGCTTCTCCACTTCGCGCACGCTGTCGCCGCGTTCACGCCCACAAACGCTCGCAAACGCGCAATAATCGCAAAGCGTGGCGTTGGCGGGAAGCGCGGGGATTTCTCCGTTTTGCAAGCACTCCGCAATTGCAATCAAAACCGTGTCGATCTCATTTTTGAGATTGCGAAACTCCAAAAGCGTGAGCGTGTCGAATTTGATCGTCTCCTTGCCAACAGCCATCAAGATCGCGTCGTCCTTGAGCAACAAACCTTGATCTTTTTGAACACCGCGTTTATCCTGCGCGATGGTTTCTTCGGATTTATCGCGCTGCTTGTCGCGCAAGGGCGGGTCAGCGGCAATGGTATAGATCACACCCGCGGGCAGAGCGTTCGCATATGGCGGTGTCTTGCTTTCCCAAAGCGCGAACAAATACACCAGCATTTGCAATTGCAATCCGCTGAATGCGTCCGAAAGCGAAAATTCCTGTGCGCCCGATTTGTAATCAATCACGCGGAAATACGTTTTGCCGTCGATATCCGCCATATCCACGCGGTCGATCTTGCCGCGCAAACGCAGGATACCGCCGTTGTGCAAAGCGATCTCATAGGGGCGCACGGCGGCGTCGCGGTCGATGGGCAATTCAAAATCGACGGGTCTGAACGCGCTCGCCTCAAAACTCGCCATCATGCGTTCAAACACCTGCGCAATGATTTGCCGCAGACGGCGGAACAAAAAGCGCACACGTTCGGGGATGCTTTCGATTGCGAAAAAACGGGCGGCATAGGCGTCGAGGCACGCGTTCAGGCAGGTCAAGCGATCCGCGGGGTTCATTGCAAGCAAGGCATCGGCGCTATGGGTTTGCAGAAGTTCTTCAAACACACTGTGGATCACGTTGCCGCGCAGGGCGGGATCAAAATCGGCGACCGCACGCGTCTTCGCTTTTAAGCCATACCTGCAAAAATATTGAAACGGGCATTTTGCGTATGTTTGTGCGCGTGAGACAGAAAGCGTCATATTTTTGCGGAACAATTTTTCCGCAACATCCAAATCGTCAATCGCAAACGTGTGGAATTGACTGGAAACACAGCGATTGAGCGCGTCCAAACGCGCCGCGTAGTGCGGACGGGTTTTGAAATAATCCAGCAAAGACGCGTGGAGCGAACCGCCCGTGCGCTGTGTTTCGCAAAGCAGGGCAAAGCCTGCCTCCTCGCCATCCAGACGCGTCATGGGGTCGAGCGTCAGCGTGTCTTGTAGCGCAACGTTCGGAAACACCCGTTTTAGCCAGGCGGCATAGGAAGATGGCGCAAGTTCTTCGCCGCCTCCGCTGCGCCTCGCCCACGTGACGCACAAGCGTTCACGCGCGGAAGAAAGCGCACGGTAGAGCAAGAGGCGTTCCATGGCGATTTCCTGCGGCGCGGTGTCGCGCAGTGGCAAACCGCACTGCAACAAATTGCGGCGTTCGCTGTCCGCAAGTAATCCGTTGATTTGCGGCGTTTGCGGAAACACGCCGTCGTTGAAACCAACCACAAAAACAACGCGCGGCGCGTTCAGGCGTATCCGATCCGCCGCGCCCATGGTGATGGCATCCAATCCCTGCGGCAATGTGCCTAGGGTCTGGAGGGAAAGCAGCAACGCAAAGGTGTCGGCGAATCGTTTTGCGCCGAGCGGCGCGTTGCCGAGAGTGTCCGCCAGCGCGTCGAGCATCTCCATCAAGACATCCCAAACGCGCGAAAGTTCCAGCGCGTCGCCGATTTGATTTGCATCCTGCATGTTTTTTTGTGTTTTTTGCAATGATTGCGGAACTTCCAGCGATTGTAGCAAGTGAAACACCGCTTTTGCGCCGCTTTTTCCCGTGCAATCACGCATGGCGGATTGGAACGCTTCGAGCGGTGTGACGGCACGCAATCGAATGGCGTTGCGTATGCTGAGTTCTTCACGCGTCCGCGCGTTATCCGCATCCAAACCAAGCCCATCCGGATGCATCGTCCATGGTTTTGTCCACTGCGCCCCCTGAATATGCCACAAGGAGGCATATTCGTCCAGCATCGCGCACTCCTCTTGCGAAACACCCACAAGATCGGTTTTCATCCAACGCATCACGTTTTCGAGCGTAAAGCCCTCCGCGGCAATGGCCAGCGCACTGCTGACGAACAGCATCAGCGGCCGCATGGCGACGTTCTGCCGCTTATCGCGGAACACAGGTACACCCGCGCGCGTGAGTGCCGCTTGCATGGGATGCTCATAGCCCGCAAATTGCCTCGCGACAATCGCGATATCACGGCATCGCGTGCCTTCATCCCGCAAAAGTGATTTGATATTTGCCGCAACAAAGGCGCATTCGGCTTCGATATCCTCGCAAGAACACAGCGTGATATCATCGGTGTTTTGCGTGAACGGCGCGGGGCGATCGCAAAGCATCGCCTCTTCAAGATACGCGAGTGCCTCGCTGTGAAAACGCGGCAGATTTTGCGCGGACAAAACCTGCGGAATTGATTTTTCGGTTTCGGCTTGGGTTGCCAAATCCAGCAAATCCGCCGCCGTGCGCTTGGCGTGGGCAAATACGCTTGCCGTGTCGTCCAACGGATAAAGGGTATCCATGCACAATGTGCAGTAAACGTCTTTTGCCGAAGCGATCACATGCCGCAAAATCGCGCGTTCCTGCCCCGTGAATCCCAAAAAAGAATCCATAACAATGGTTTTTTCGGCAAAAAAAGCGCGTCCTTTTGTTGTTTTGATCGTTTGCAAGAGTTCGTCCAAAACGTCGCCCTGTCCGCCGAAATTTTTTGCCGTCAGCGCGTTGAACGCATCCAATATCAAACACAATTCCGCGAGTTTTTTTTGCGACGCCGGCGCGTGCAGCGATTGCGCCGCCATGCGCAATTGGTCGGATGTTTTCGCGCTTTGGCGCAGTTCATCGGCAAGCAGGAGCAGTTGCGGCACAAGGCGTTCGTCGGCGTTTCGGAAAATTTCAAGTTTTCCCCGTGCGGCATCCAGCGCAAGGCACATGGTGAGCGCACGCTGGTTTTCGGTGACGACGCGGGTGTGCCTGCCGCCGCACGCGCGGAACACGGCATCCGCCAAACGGGTGAAACTGAGCACATCAACCGCGTCGTGCCGCTGTTCGCCGAAAATCCGCAGCATGGCGCGTTCGGCGGCAAAAGAGTCCTGTTCAGGAATCAGCAGGATGACCGCTTGATTCTCTGCGGCTTTTTCGCGGCAAATATCGTAGGCGCGGGTCGTTTTTCCCGCGCCGGACCTGCCCAAAATCAAATGTAACACAAATCACGCTCCGTCTTCATGCCAAATGGTTTTGCCGTCGCAGGCAAAAACGATGTTGCCCTCCACGTCCGTCCGCCAAATGGTCGTGTTCTGTGCCGCCAAACGGGCGATGGCTTTCGTGCCGGGATGGTTATAACTGTTGTCAATGCCGCAACTGATCACGGCATCTTTGGGTTGGGCGTAAGCCAAAAAATTGGCGTTGCTGGAGGTGTTGCTCCCATGATGCCCCGCTTTGAGCAAATCACATCGCAACGCGTCGCCGTATTGTTCCGCCAAAGCTGTTTCTTCCTTTTTTTCGGCATCGCCCATAAAGAGCATGGTGCAATCGCCATATTTGAGCTGGAGAACGACGGAATTGTTGTTGGTGTCTTTCGGCGTTTCTGTGAGCGGACCCAAGACGCGTAGCGTTGCGTCGCCCAAGTTTAGCATTTGTTCGGGTCGGGCGATCGAGATTTTTTTGCCATTCTGTTTCAGCGCGTCCAACTCTTCGCAAAAGCGTTTGTATGTTTGGCTGTTCGGTTGGTTCTCGTTCGTCAGTTTCGGCATGATCACTTCGTCGATTTCAAACGCAGACAACACGCCGAACGCAAGCCCGCCTATGTGGTCGCTGTCGGGATGCGTTGCAACGACGTAGCGAAGCTCTTTGATCTCTTCGGTTTTGAGATAATTCGTCACGGTGACCTCTTCACCTTTTTTGCCCGCGTCGATCAGCATGTTTTCGCTTTCCATCTCCAGCAAGATGCTGTCGCCCTGCCCCACGTCGATAAAATGCACGCGGAGCGTCGGCGGAGGCGGTTGCGCGCTCGGCGACGCCGATTCAATCGTTTGCGGCTCGGTTGACGTTACAACATCCGCCCAGCTGTTTTGGTTCAGCCAGCGCGGCACAAATCCCAAAACAAAAAAAGACAAAACAAGCGCACCGATCACAAAAAAACGCCGGTTTGTTTGTGCGCGTCTTTTCGCTATGTCAATCCCCTCCCATTCGCGCGGTCATTTGCGGCGTGTGGAAGCATTTGACAAACGACCGCAAAGCATTTATACTTCGTCGGCATCTTTTTGACGGATATCGATCGGCAAACCATCCGTTTGCGCCGCATACTCCAGCCACTGTGTTTTGGTGAGCAAAACCTTGCGCGGCTTGCTGCCCTCGGGCGGACCGACGACGCCCTTTTCTTCCAAAATATCCACCAGACGCGACGCGCGGGCATAGCCGAGTTTCAGCTTTTTTTGGAGCATTGTCGTCGATGCCATTTGTGCGTCCACAACCACTTCAATCGCGCTGACAAGCATGGGATCGTCGCCGTCTTCGTTTTCGGATTGCAACGCGCCGCCCTTGCGTTTGCCGCTTCCTGCCATCGCCGCGTTGCGCTCAATTTCATCCCAAACCTCTTGATCGTAAGTGCCGTCGGTCTGGTTTTGCTCGCCGACGAATCGGACGACGCGCTGGACTTCGGCATCCGAAACATAACATCCCTGCACACGCAAGGCGTTGTTTCCGCCGTTTTCGCTGAACAGCATATCGCCGTTGCCCAAAAGCTGTTCCGCGCCCGCGCTGTTGATAATCGTGCGCGAGTCGATTTGTGAAGCGACCGAAAGCGCGATGCGCCCCGGCAAATTACTCTTGATCACACCCGTGATGACATCCACGCTCGGGCGCTGTGTCGCCACGACGAGATGAATCCCCGCCGCGCGTCCTTTTTGCGCAAGCCGCTGTATGGAATCCTCCACGTCGCTGGGCGCGGCCATCATTAAATCCGAAAGTTCGTCGATAAAAATCACAATGCGCGGAAAATGTTCCAGTTCCTCTTTTTTCTGCGCGGCTACGTTGTAACTGTCGATATCGCGCACATTTTGCCCTGACAACGCGGTGTAGCGGCGTTCCATTTCGTTGACCGCCCAGCCAAGCGCACCCGCCGCTTTGAGCGGATCGCTCACCACGGGCACAAGCAGATGCGGAATACCGCTGTAAATCGTGAACTCCACCTGTTTGGGGTCGACCATCACCATCTTCACATCGTCCGGCGATGCGTTATAGAGCAAACTCAAAATCAAACCGTTCATGCAAACGGATTTACCCGATCCGGTTGTACCCGCAATGAGCAAATGCGGGAGTTTTGCGAGATCGGCGCAAATGAAATTGCCGACGATGTCTTTGCCGAGCGCAACGGTCAGCTTCGATTTTTGCGTCATTTCAACAAATGATTTGGATTCCACCAATTCACGGAGCGTCACGACAGCCCGCACACGGTTGGGGATTTCGACCCCGACGGCGGGTTTGCCCGGAATAGGAGCTTCGATGCGCACTTTTTTTGCGGCGAGATGCAGGGCGATATCGTCCGACAGCGCGGTGATGCGCGATATTTTAACGCCCTCCGCAGGGGTAAGTTCATAGCGGGTAACAGCCGGACCGCGGCTTCGCCCAACGAGTTCCACGCTCACACCAAAGCTTTCGAGTGTGCGCAGGAGTTTGCGGGCAATCATGTCTTCTTCGCCGCGTTCGGGCTGTGCGCCCGCGTTGCGCGGCGGCGAGAGGCAAACGAGGGGCGGTGATTTGTATTGCGTGTTGTCCTGCGGTTGTTCAGTCGGCAAATCTTTTGCCAATGTATCGCCCGCCGCCTGCGCCTTTTTGCGGTGCGCGGTCTCGGGGAACACGCCGCGCGCGATCTCTTCGGGAGGCGGCGCGGCAGGCGGAATCGCAGGCAGTTGACCGAAAATATCCAACGAATTGAGCAACACATCCATGGCGTTGGATTGCTTTTTTTGTTCGGGCGGCGGCGCGGTCAAACCGCGCTCCACGGCATCAAGTTCCGCCAGCTGATCTTCAATGGGCGGCATGGCGCTCGGCGGCGCATGGTTGTCCTTCTTTTTCTTTGCGGATTTTTCGACGGTCACGGGCGGATCGCCGGGTATGGGTTGCGGGATTGTTTTGGACGGTTTTTCTGCGGTGAGCCGCGCGGTGATTTTTTCGCCGAGCGCGTTGCGCAAGCGCGGAAACGCAACAATACATGTGCAAAAAAACGCGAGGATCAAAATAATCATTGCCGGCAATTTGCCGCAGAGCATACCGAGCGCCGTGCCGAGCAATATGCCTAAAATACCGGGACGCGTCATTTTTTGCGGCAACTCAACCGCTGTTTTGGCGGCAACGTCATCGAATGAATGAAAAACATGGTCGCCGAACGTCATCTCTGCGGACGCGTTGAAATCATCGGTGTTGCTCGCCGCCAAAAAGAGTACCGCGCCAAACAGCACGATCAGTCCTGCTTTGCCAACAAGTTCCGTCTTATGCGCCGCCGCTTTTTCGTCGCGGAACCAAATGGAGGCGATATAAAACAAAAACGGTATCCAGAACACGAAGCCGAACCCCGCAAGCCACCACGCGCCGTCCTGCAACGAATCCCAAAAGCTTTCGCCGGGCACGAACGCAACAGCCAAGGCGAACAATCCCGCCGCAAGCGTGATGAAGCCTTTGTGGCTATTTTTGAGCGGTTGTTTCGGCGGCTTTGCAGGCGCTTTTTTTTGTGCGGATGTTTTGGATTTTTTTTGTGTTGCGGCAGGCTTCTTTTGGGTCTGCGCTTCTTTTGCTGCGGGCAATCTGATTTCCTCCAAGTAAAGAATGGTTTCGTTTATAAGCTTTGTTTTTACCCAACCAGTATAGCATCTTTTGCGCGCGATGTCAAAAGAAAATTTTCGCGCCGACTCGGCTGGCTTTCTTTTCACAGAAATGAAGTTTGTCTTGCAATTTGACGCGCGATGTGTCATAATAGAACTAGAACAAATAGAAAAATGGAAAGTAGGTACGGCTATGATAGGTCTTGGCAAGTGGAAATTTCCCGTCGACACGATGCTTTACAGAGGAGACGCGGTGGTTGATGTTGCGGACGATGGCGGCACATATGCCATCACAATTGCGTTGAGCGGCATGGATGTGCCCGATATCACCGTGTCCGACGTGCGGGAAAACGAAAACACCGTCACCGGCACGGCGCAGATTGAGGTGCTCAAAGGCAAAGATATCCCTTTTAGTATCACGTTCGAGGGCGATTGCGCCAACGGATTTTTGAAAGTGCCGTTCATGGGCAAAATCAAACTCAACAAGGGCGTTCGCATTGGATAACAAAAAATTCCCATGGTTTTTTGCCATGGGCGCGTTGACGGTCTTCCAGTTGCTAAGCTTTGCGCCCATTCTGCTCACAAAGGGGCAAGACGCGCGTTTGGTTTTGTCTTTTTTGTGCTACATCCCGGCGGAATGGCTTTTTTTGCTCTGCCTTTCGGCGCTCGCAAAGCGCAAAAATCTTGCAATTGAATGCGTTGGACTGTGGCTTTCGGGCATCAGCTTGATGGTCTGCGGAAGCCTGTCCAGCGAATACGCGTGGAAGCAAGCGATCGCCATCGGCATCGGGCTGTTCGTCTATGCCATCCTGACGTGGATTGTCGCCGAACCCGACCGCGCGATGTTCTTGCGCCCGTTCATCGCTGTGGGCGCGGGCGGTCTGCTGGCGTTGAATCTCGCGCTTGCGAAAATCACGAACGATACGCTCAATTGGATTGAAGTCGGCGGCTTTTCGTTACAGCCATCCGAGCTTGTCAAAATCGCGTTCATCTTCGTCGGCGCGGCGACGCTGGACAGATTGCAGCGATCCAAGAGTATCACGCGCTATTTGATTTTTGCCATGACGTGCGTCGCCGCGTTGTTTTTGATGCGCGATTTCGGCACGGCGCTCATCTTTTTTGCAACGTTTTTGCTTATCGCAATCCTGCGGGCGGGCGATATCCGCGCCATCGCGCTTGCCATCGGCGGCGCACTCATGGGCGCGGCGATGGTGTTGCTGTTTAAACCCTATGTACTCGAACGCTTCCGCAGTTTCCGCCATGTTTGGGAGGACACAGCCGGCAAGGGCTATCAGCAAAGCCGCGTGCTCACATACGCAAGCAGCGGCGGCTGGTTTGGTTTGGGGATCGGCAACGGCAAACTGCGCAATGTGTTCGCCGCCACGACCGACCTTGTCTTCGGTCTGCTCTGCGAAGAATGCGGCATGATCATCGCTTTTTTGGTGCCGATCAGCTATATCGTTTTTGCTGTTGCGGCGTTGCGCCGCGCAAAGGAATCGCGCAGCACATTTTACGCGATCGCTTCGGTTTCGGCCTGCGGATTGATTTTAATTCAGGCAAGCCTGAACATCTTCGGCATCACCGATCTGCTTCCGCTCACGGGCGTCACGCTGCCGTTCATCAGCCGCGGCGGTTCGAGTATGCTTTGCAGTTGGGGATTGCTCGCGCTTGTCAGTTGCGAAACGAATGGATGGGCGGCGGTACGCGTCCGCCCCGCGCGACAAAAGCGTCGCAAGAAAACGCGTTCACAGGCATAACGGGCGCACTGCCCAACAAACCGCCAAACTCCACAACATCGCCGACCGTCTTCCCCGCAACGGGAATGATCCGCACGGCGGTGGTTTTGTTGTTGATCATGCCGATCGCCATTTCATCCGCCAAAATGCCCGCAAGCGTCGCTTCGCTTGTATCGCCCGGGATTGCGATCATATCCAGCCCGACTGAGCAAACACAGGTCATGGCCTCCAACTTTTCGAGTGTCAGTGCGCCGCACCGCACCGCTTCGATCATCCCGTGATCCTCGCTCACGGGGATAAACGCGCCGCTGAGACCGCCAACATAACTTGACGCCATTACGCCGCCTTTTTTCACATTATCATTCAGCATTGCAAGCGCCGCCGTCGTGCCCGGCGCACCCGGCATTGCAAGCCCCATTTCTTGCAGGATTTCGGCAATGCTGTCGCCCACGGCGGGGGTCGGCGCAAGCGACAAATCGATGATGCCGAACGGCACGTTCAAACGTTTGGAGGCCTCCTGCGCAACCAATTGACCCACGCGCGTGATTTTAAACGCCGTGCGCTTGATCGTCTCGCAAAGCGTTTCAAAATCCGCACCGCGCACTTCTTCCAGCGCGCGTTTTACGACGCCCGGACCGCTCACGCCAACGTTGATCACCAAATCGCGCTCCCCTGCCCCGTGGAACGCGCCGGCCATGAACGGGTTATCTTCCACGGCGTTGCAAAAAACCACGAGTTTGGCGCACGCCATCGAGCCGGACGACGCGCTGCGTTGCGCCGCCTCTTTGATGATTTTGCCCATACGGGCGACGGCGTTCATGTTGATACCCGCGCGGGACGAACCGACGTTGACGCTTGCGCACACCCGCTGTGTTTCGGTCAAAGCTTGCGGGATGGCATGGCAGAGAGCGAGATCGCTGCGCGTGCTTCCCTTTTGCACCAACGCCGAAAAGCCGCCGATAAAATTGATGCCGATGGTTTGCGCGGCGCGATCCAGCGTTTGCGCAATACGCACAAAGTCCTCGCTGTCCGCATTCACCGCGGAAGCCGCCTGCGCGATCGGTGTCACCGAAACGCGTTTATTGACGATCGGCACACCATACGCCAGCGCGATTTCGTCGCCGACCGCCACAAGGCGTTCAGCGGATCGCGTGATTTTTTCATAGATTTTGTTGCAGAATACTTCGAGCGAATCGCTTGCGCAATCCAGCAAACCGATGCCCATGGTGATGGTGCGAACATCCAGATTGGCGTCCGCGATCATTCGATTGGTTTCTTGAATTTCAGCACGTGAAATCATGCGATCCTCCGTTATTGATGGATTGTGCTTTTGGTTGTTTTCTATTAAGTATAGCTAAAGCCTTACGGCATGTCAAGGGTTTTGGGAAATTTCATAGCGGCACGACAAAATCCATGTGTTTTCGACCCTCTATCAATGGAATAGATCCAAAAAATCAGTGCAAATCTCGTGAAATTTTGTCTAGATGCTTGATTTTTTTTTACAAATATGATATCATCTATATAAAATGACGTAATCAATTGGAAAACGGCATAGAATGACCGTATCTACGCGCATTATACGGTGCGCAATCAACTATATTCACAGAGGAGGTCAAACGATGAAAAAGAATCCCTGCAAATACAGGCGTTTGCTCAGCATGATCCTCGCGCTCGTACTGTTGGTGACGCTTGCGCTACCCAATGGTTTGGTCGTGCGGGCGGCGGAAACCGCAATTGTCATAACCCCCGGCAGTGGCGTGACGCTGCCAAAAGTGCGCTTTATCGCTCCCGAAGCGGTTTGGCTCAAGCAAGCGGTCGGATACGCCGACACCATGTGGGGCTTTGCAAGCCTGCAAGACGCGCCGGGCGCGGGGCTTTCGGCATCGGCGGATGTCACGTTCGGCGGCGACAGCGCAAAAATCATCAGCATCACAGGATTTTTCGGTGGAAAACAGTTCGTGCAGGATGACGGCGCAACCCTCACGATTGCGCAAGGCGATAAACTGCCCGACTCCGTGCTGTCCAACAGCACATCCGTCATTGAATGGATCGCAAAATTCACTTTGGATGGTTTTGACGGCACTTACACCGCAAAAACCTACACTGCGGTCTATGCGCCATCCAACCTCGGCGCGGGCACAATCGGCAGCGCGCGGGCGAACGCCGGTGGAATTTTTGGGATCGGCGCGACCGAGCGCGTCGGCGCAAACAGTATCGTCGGCGTAATTGGTCTTCACAACGTGACAGATTCCAGCACAAACCGACCCAACGGCAACTTCGTGCGCGATTTTATCAACATGGATTTTTCCACGCTTTTGGATTGGCCGGACAGCATGTATGCGCCGACATCGGGCGATGGAAAAAAATCAGTTGTACGCACCGAAAACAGCGGCAGCGGAAACCAACACAGCCAGCCCAACAACGCAAATCGGGCCGCCGACAACATCATCAACGTCGATATTTCGCGTTTTGACAACCTGAATCAGATTTATGGACTAAAAGCCGCTTTTCGCCTCACACGCGCTGAAATATTGGCCGGCAGCGAAAAAGATACCCGCAAAGCGCGGCTCTCCATTGCGGGTGCGGCCTCAGCGCCCAGCGGCTCGGCGGAAGTGGGCGATCCGTACACAGGTGTCAAATGGCAGAGCACCGGCGATGCCGACGCCATGATTGCGGACGGCTGGAATGTTCCGCTTGCCGGCACACAGGACATCTTTATACTTGCCTGGCATCAGCTTTCAACAACAGACAACAACCGCGTTGCGCAGGTGAGCCACACGAACGTTTTCCGCGTCAACGCCGTGGACAAATCCAACCTGCGCACAAGCGTGCTTGCCGCCAGCGCGGATCGCGCACCCGACGAATTCTACAATGGCAATCCGAGCTTCAACACCGCGCTGATGAACGCCGTATTGCGTTTGGGCAATCCCGTCGAAACAAATACCGCGGCGGCGGTCATTGAGCCGATTGATCTGCTTTCCATCACCCTGACCTTGGAGGGCTATGGCTGTGCGGCAGACGCGGCCGCAAACCAAAACAAGCTCAATTTGGAGGATTCGCCCTACGAAAACGGTCAAAATGTGATTCGCGCGGAATTTAATCCGGGCGACGGCTTCACGATTTACGCTCCGAAAATGATCGGCTGGGATTACTATATGAGCCATCAGCTTCCCGGCACGCAAGTGAGCTTCGACGGCGCGTTGTGGGAGGAAGGCGCAAAATCCGAAAACGTCGTCGGCGCGGTGGATGTCACAATCAAATATACGCAATCCGAAACCGCACGCGTCAGGTTCGACACGCGCGGCGGTTCGGCATCAACCGCCGAGCCGAAGATCGTGCGCTATCAAGAGCTTTATGGTTCATTGCCGCAGACGGAACGCCATGGATACGGCTTTGAGGGCTGGTTCACATCCGCGGTCGGCGGCACAAAAATAATGGAAACAACCCCCATTGATATCTTGGGCAACCACACGCTCTATGCGCAGTGGAGACCCATCACAAGCACGGTGACGTTTGACCCCAACGGCGGCAATACGCCTCGCTTCACAAGCAAGCGTGTTTCGTTTGACGCGCTTTATGGTTCGTTGCCGACGGTTCTCCGCACGGGATATGAATTGACAGGTTGGTTCACCGATGCGAACGGCGGCGATCAGATTGCAATGAACACCGTGGTTCAAGCGGTTGCGGATCACACACTCTATGCCCAATGGACAACCGTTCCCGCGTGTTCGGTCACGTTCGATGCCCACGACGGATCTCCCGCGCCGAGTCCGCTCGAAAACGTCCAATATAACAGCCCCTACGGCACACTGCCCTTGCCGACTCGCGCGGGCTACACGTTCGACGGCTGGTACACCGCGCAAACGGGCGGCACGCGCATCACGGCCGAAACGCTGATGCAGCAGAAAGCGGATCACACCTTGCACGCGCGCTGGACGGCGGTATCGGGCATTGTCGTCAGTTTTGATTCCGCGGGCGGGAGTACCCCCGCGACGCTTTCAAAAAGCACCGTGTTCGGCAAAGCATACGGCACACTGCCGGCGGTCAACCGCGCGGGTTACGCGTTTGACGGCTGGTTCACCGCGCAAACGGGCGGCGCGTTGATCACCGCCGGGGATTTGGTCGCCAACGCGGAAGATCACACGCTCTATGCGCAATGGATTCCGGTATCCCCTGTCCATATTGATTTTGTCACCGATATTCCGGATATGCCGACGCCCGATCCCATTGTATTGGAATACAACGCCCCTTACGGCGATTTGCCACAATTTCCGCGCGTAGGATATGTCGTTGGCTGGTTCACTGAAGCGCAAGGCGGCACAAGGGCAACGCCGGAAACACTTGTGAACAACGCCGATTCCCACACCCTCTACGCGCGCTGGATGCCGATTACAGGGATTGTCTCCTTTGACGGCAACGGCGGCGGCACACCGAGCTTTTTGTCCAGAACCGTCGCCTTCGACGCGACCTACACCGTTCTGCCCACAATCAGCCGCGTTGGATATGTCTTCTTGGGCTGGTTCACGCAGCCAGATGGCGGCATAAAAATAGATGCGGACACACAAGTTGCGTTGATCGGCGACCACACGCTTTATGCCTGCTGGGAAAGCACCGGCGTGAGCGTCACATTCTATCCCATGGGCGGCACATCCAATGGCGAAAGCAAAATTGTCGTCCTCGGTCAGCCTTACGGCGCGTTGCCTGAGGCGACCCGCGCATCCTATGTTTTTTGCGGCTGGTTCACACAGCCCGATGGAGGCGTTCAAGTAACCGCCGAAACCATTGTCACGAACAACGGACCTCATGTGCTTTATGCCCAGTGGCGTGCCGACGACGGATCGGTTGATACAAACGCTCCCGTTCTGATTGGCGGCAATCATGTAACCCTCGCTTACAAAACCTCGATGGATTTGTCGAACGCCGTGTCGGGCAGCGATCTGCGTTGGTCGAGCAACAACAGCAGCGTTGTTTCGGTGGACGAAATCACAGGCGTGATCACGTCGCACAAAACGTTTTGGAAAATCGCCATGGGAGCGACGATCACCGCCAAGAACGACGCGGGCGAAGTGCAATTGGAAGTGACTGTGCCATTATCCTTTTGGGAGTGGCTCATGACAATCTTGCTGTTCGGCTGGGTTTGGTATTAATGCTTTTTCTTGAAAAAAACACAATATAACACAATAGCACATTCATTTGTCATCATAAACACCAAAGGAGGCACAACATGAAACGTATTTTGCGCAAGTCTGTCGGCATATTGCTGATTGTTTCCATGCTCGCGGGCATGTTCGGCTCAACACTCGCGTCCGCAAAAACCGTGAGCCAGCTCAGCGCGGCGGCGCACGACGCACTCAATCATTTTATCGCGTCTGTCGACGCGATTGAAGCCGCCAACGCATTCGGCCAGTGGGAATTCACCCCGGGCGGCGAAGATAACGCAACAAACCCTGCCGGCGGCTATAATGCCGTGATTGCCGATAATACCTCCGCAGGGCTGTTTCTAAACGCCGCAAAAGCGTTTTGGGCGTTGATGAAAACGGATATCGTCCGCATGGATCATCCCACGCACGGCATATCCGACGACGATGCCAAAGCGTTCCCCTACAACTGGTGGGCGCAAATGTATTACAGCTTCAACGCGGATTTTTTGCAGTGGACGGGTTCAAAGCAAATTCTGCTTGCCGCACTGACAGGAATGAAGAAAAACGCAAGCACCACAAACAGCGACGTGATGGTGAACGCGTTTTCAAAAACAGGTCAATACAACGCGGGCATCGGCACAGAGCCGGCAAATTTCACGCTGACCGTAACGCACTCCGATCTGCACGCCTTGGGCGGATTGACCTATGCGGAATTGCTGGAACTTGAGGGCGGCGCGGGTACGCGCTATACCTACGGCATGGATGCGGCGGTGTTCACCAACGAGGGCAACGCAAGCGCGCGCTCCAACTATTTTACGCGCCGCCGCGCGGAAGCCATTCAGCCCTTGAGCGACGGCTACACGGAAGCGTTGAAAGCGTATTACGACTATTTTATGAAAGAAACCAACGGCAAGCGTCTGGTCGACACCGATCTGCTTACCCTTGGGCTGGATTTGCAGTCGCTTACCGATGCCAACAGAGCCGTTGCGGGGCGTGACGGCACAGGCACACAAAACGCGGCGGGTGTCGCGGGCATGATATACAAAATCGGCCCCGCGATTTTACGTTCCGTCCTCGGCGAAGATTACGACACAATCCGCAACTTTGTCAAGCTGTGCGAGGAATCCTTGGAACCGCTCCAATTTTTGGAGGACATTCAGTATTTCTACGGCGGCGGCGCAAACCAAATGCAGGGCATGGTGAATCTGCAGGAGGGTCTGATCGTTTTTGCCGCAAGGGAACTGAACCATTTGAACGAAACGGAGCAACGCGCACTGCTGACCGCAATGGATGTGGTCTATGACCGACTCAAGAGCGTTTCGCCCAAAGGGAAAACGATGCTTGAGGAACTCTACGGTCCGCTGTACGGCTTCGAAAGCGATATGGCATCAATTGAAACGGCGCGCGCAAGCTTGCTTTTTGCCATTGACACCCAAGCCGCCAAGCGGCTGAAACCTATACTGAACAAGGACGTTGCGGACAATTCGCTGGATGGTATCCGTTACTATGACGTGATACGCGACGAACTCGGCAATCTCACCGTTGATGCCGATGGTAACTTTGTCTATGCGGCGGATTCCATTGTGCTTAGCGGTCTTTGGGCACGTTTTGCCGCCAACATGGAAGAACTGCGCAGTCTGTCGCCCGACGCGGCCGGCGCGGTGGTCAGCGCGGAGGAACTGGCACAGTATGACGCACTTTACGACGCGCTGCTTTCCGAAGTCTTCCAGCGCAGTTTAAAATCCAACACGGAACTCAAAGAAATTTTTGCTTTCTTTGCGCGTCTGCGTTACAGCGGCATCGCGCAGGAAAACACCGATACACTGTTGAATCTGATTGACGAAGCAAAAGAAAAGAACGCGGCTTTCTCCGCCATTTATCATCAAAACAAAAACAGCTTGAGCAAAGATGATTTGGCGCGTGTGTTCGGCGATTATCCAACCTTTATCCCCAACGCGACCGATGCGATTCTTTCAGTGCTGGGAATCCGATACGGCACACAGTTGGACATTGCCGCACGGCTCTTTGAGGACGGCGGCGACGTTGATTGGAACAATGTTGCGATCTACCGCGAAATGCTCGGCGGCGTGGACGGACGTCTGCGCAGCGCAATCCTCGGCACTGTGTTCTATACCGACACTATGGCGGCAAAATACGACATCATCAGCAAGATAGATAAACAGCTCGCCGACTTTATGGCGAACGGCGGTTTTGACCAATATCCAAACGCTTGGGAAACGGAATATCCCACGCGCCCCGCGATGCCCAACGATGCCGCGCGGAATAAAGCATATATCGCCGATCATGAACGCTTGGCGCAAACAATGGAAGCCATTGACACCCTGCTCACCGGCGACGCCCTAAGCGCGCTCGGTCTTTCGTTCGATTTGAGTGAAACCCTGCATGGGTTAGTGCCGACTGTTCTTTCCGACAGCATCATCAATGCGGTCGTCGGGTTGCTCTATGACAAGGTTTTGACCAAATTTGAAGACGTATGGGCGGGATTGCCCTCGGAACAAGAGATTACCGATCCCATCGCAACCAAGCTGACCATCAACGTTGCAAGCTTGCACAACGTGCTAACAGGCAAGAACTACAACGGTGCTAACGCCGCTTCTTCGGCAGGGCTGGAAGCGATGAAAACCATGCGTTTGTATCCCGATTTGCTTGCGGAAGTTTTGCCTGATACGTTCAGCGAAGCCAAAGAGGCTCTGGCGGCCCTCGCGCCCGCCGATCCCGCCAAATTTAAAACCTACCCCTCAAATATCTGGAACGATCCCTCCATCCGCGACGCGGACGGTGCGCTGAACCTCAAATGGGGCGTTGACGAATTGGAGGGCGACGCAAAGGTGGAACGCTTTAAAACCGCTTTTGCCGCATCAATGCAGGGACTTTGGCCTTTGCTTGCCTCGTTGCTGTGCGGACAAACGTATACGGCGTACCATCCGCAAGTGGCGGCCGTGAGCGGGATGAGCGGTATTATTTCGGGCGACGTGACAATTGATCTCTTCATTAAGGAGGGCAACCACGGCTTCGCTGAAGCGCTTACGCCTGTTTTTGAAGCTTTGCTCGGCACGGGCGATAACTGTATCCTCACGCCTGCCGAATTGGAGAACATCACAACGCCCCGTCAGTTGGTCGACGCGATTATAGATCCTCTGGTCGAATTTATCGACAAGCTGGCGGACGCGCCGCTGAGCACCATCACGGCGGCTTTGCCGAACATCGCCTACGCGTTTTCGGTCGACCGCATTCTGCCGCTGTTCAACAACCTGAAACTGGGGATTGAATACCAGCCGG
>JAITDE010000034.1 GCA_031282735.1 Oscillospiraceae bacterium
CAGCGGAACAAGCGAGGGACGCGGCGGCACAATGCCGTGCCCAACTGACGACGCAAGCGCGTAACCATCGCCCGTCGAACCCGTTTTGGGGTAGGAACAGCCGCCCGTCGCCAGAACCACGGCATCCGCGGCAATCAAATCGCCCGCAGAAACCTGCACACCAACAACGCGTACGCCGTCAACTAATAATTTGGTCGCGCGATCGTGCCGAATTCCTACAAAATTTTTGTGTTTGCGCGCAAAAAAATCCAAAGCGTCCGCGATATCGTGCGCGTTGTTCGATGCGGGAAACACGCGTTGTCCGCGTTCAATCGCCAGCGGGACACCGAGGGACTCGAACATCGCGATGGTGTCGGCGGGCATAAAACGCGCAAACGCGCGGAAAAGGAACTTTCCGTTTGTCGGAACGGCGGCAATCAAATCTTCAAGCGCACGCACCTGATTGGTGACGTTGCAACGCCCCTTGCCTGTGATGCGCAGTTTGAACCCCATTTTTTCGTTTGGCTCAAGGATTGTCACTTTTGCGCCCGCGCGTGCCGCCGTACCTGCCGCCATAAGCCCCGCCGCGCCGCCGCCAACAACCAAAACGTGTCTTTCGTTCATGATTCACTCAATTTGTTTGGATTTTTTCGGTTTATAACCGTACTGCTTTTTCAAGAAGAAAACAACAGGAATGAAAATCGCATTTATTCTGTTTGCTGAACTTCCAGCTCAGACGAATCGTAAATCTCATATTGCCGCCAGATTTCCTCCAGCGAACGCAATGTTCCGTAAACCTGATCGCCTTGACTCCGTGCGCATGAGGCAAGCAGAGCGTTGATCAAACTCAGCGGCGCAACCAACGAATCCACAAACGAAATGGCGTCGCAGTGCGCAAGCAGGATGTGTTGCGCCAAGGACGCGATGGGGGAATGCAGGCTGTCGGTGATGGCAATCGCGCAAGCACCCTGATCACGGGCAAACCGGAGCGCGGCGATGGTGCGCTTGCTGTAACGCGGAAAACTGATGGCGACGCAAACGTCTCTTTCGTTGATGCGCAGGAGTTGTTCATAAATCTGGCTCGCGCTGAACGCATCCACATAAACGACGCCCGGATGCAAAATATTCAAATACAACGCCAAAAAGTTAGCCAGTGCCGCCGAGGATCGCGTGCCTTGGATATAAATGTGTTCCGCCTTGTTGATCGCATCCACCGCGTTTTGAAAAGATTCCCGCGTGGTTTGCTCCATTGTGCGGCGGATCATCTCCGCGTCCGCCGTCATGGTGTGTTCCAAAATACGGTCGTCCGAAATCCGTTCGTCGCTCACCTGCAAACGCTGCACGCTTGTCAGACGGCTTCGGATCATTTCCTGCAAAAACTTCTGCAAGTCAGGATAACCGCCGTAGCCGTTTTCGCTCGCGAAACGCACGACGGTCGACTCGCTCACGCCCACGGCTTCGCCCAGTGCGGCGGCGGTCATAAAAGCCGCTTTGTCATATTCGCGCAGGATGTAATCCGCAATTTTTTTGTGCCCTTTGGATAAGTGTGGGTAGTTGATTTCCAACTGACGCAGGAACGGCGGATGATTCATTCGTGTTGCTCGCTTTCGCAATCGGCATTTTTCACTGACCTATATAAAATATCGCCTATTATTATACCGCTGTATGCATGAATTTGTCAAGTATTTTTTTGCGCCGCGTTTTTTTGAAGATACCAAATCGGAAAACGAAAAAAATCCGATTCATCCCTCTTGCAATTCCCGTATCGTTTTGTTATAATAGATTGAATACCTAAGAAAGTTGGGGTCTCATGCAAGCAATTGATATCACGCGCACCGCCGCGCCCAAACAAAAACCGGTTGACCAAAACCAATTGGGCTTCGGCGTCTATTACACCGACCACATGTTTTTGATGAACTACGACGCGGGCGAGGGGTGGCACAACCCCCGCATTGTACCCTACGCGCCCATCAGCCTTGAACCCGCCGCCATGTGTTTCCATTATGGGCAGGAAGTTTTTGAGGGCATGAAAGCCTACTGCGGCACGGATGGCAAGATCCGCCTCTTTCGCCCTGAACAAAATCTTGCAAGGCTCAACCTGTCGAACGACCGCCTGTGCATCCCCTTGATCGATGAAGCGTTTGCGCTTGAGGCGATCAAAGCGCTTGTGCGCACCGATGCCGACTGGATTCCGACGCTCGACGGCACGTCGCTCTATATCCGTCCGTTTATCTTTGCAACCGAACCGCACGTTGGCGTGCATCCCGCAAGGAGCTTGCTGTTTTGCATCATCCTATCCCCCGTCGGCGCGTATTATCCTGAGGGGCTTGATCCCGTTAAGATTTATGTCGAAACGCAGTATGTGCGTTCCGTGCGCGGCGGGATGGGCTTCACGAAAGCCGGCGGAAACTACGCCGCGTCGCTCAAGGCGCAGGATGAAGCGACCAAGCAGGGCTTTTCGCAAGTGCTTTGGCTCGACGGCATCGAACGCAAATATATTGAAGAAGTGGGCACGATGAACGTGTTCTTCGTGGTGGGCGATGAAGTAATCACGCCGTCCCTGCAAGGGAGCATTCTAGGAGGCATCACCCGCAAAAGTTGCATTGAGTTGCTGAAAAGCTGGGGATTGCGCGTTGCGGAACGTCAGTTTTCGGTTGACGAGTTGCTTGCCGCCTCCAAAAACGGCACACTGAAAGAGGCGTTCGGTTCGGGCACTGCGGCCGTGATTTCACCCATCGGTCAGCTTAAATGCGGCGATGAGGTCATCACCGTTGGCGGCGGCAAAATCGGTGCGTTGTCACAACGTCTTTACGACACCCTCACGGGGATTCAATGGGGCAAGACGGAAGATACTTTCGGCTGGACGATCGTCGTCGAGTAATAATGTTATAATTCAAAACCAGGGAGGAAGCCACCATGCCAATGATCGCACTCACAACATCCGCGCACATCACCCCTGCGGACGAAACCGCGTTGCGCGCGGGATTCGGGCGGGCAATCGAATTGCTGCCGGGCAAAAGCGAAACTCATTTGATGATTTCATTCACGGGCGACACGCCCATGGCTTTCCAAGGCGAAAAACGCGACGCGGCTTATTTGGAGGTTTCGTGCTTCGGGCACGTCGCACCCGAAGCCTACGCCAAGATGACGGGCGCTGTCTGTGCGCTTGTGTGCGAAACACTGCATATCGACACGGCAAACACCTATGTGAAATACACCGAAACAACCAACTGGGGTTGGGCCGGACGCAATTTTTAGTTGACGCCGAGGCGGGAGCGTGAGAACACCCCAAAAAATAGAATTGACACGAAGGATGAACGCAATCATGGAGCAAAACGAAACAATCGCGCGGGAATGGATCGACGCCGAACACCGCGTGCTGGATTTTTGGCGGGAAAACGACTGCTTCGCCAAACGCGCCGCACAAGCGCATGGGCGTCCGCTGTTCCGCTTTTTAGACGGACCCATCACCGCCAACAATCCCATGGGTATCCACCATGCTTTCGGGCGCAGTCTCAAAGATATTTTTATCCGCTATCGTTTTTTGCGCGGATACGATTGCCGTTGCCAGAATGGCTTCGACTCGCAGGGGCTTTGGGTGGAAGTTGGCGCCGAAAAGGATTTGGGGTTTGAAAGCAAGCGCGACATCGAAACCTACGGTCTCGACCGCTTCACCCGCGCTTGTGTTGACCGCGTGGCACGTTTTGCCGACGTGATTACAAAGCAATCCGAACGTTTGGGGCAGTGGATGGATTGGGAACGTTCCTATTTCACCAACACGGACGAAAACATCCAAGGCATTTGGTATTTTCTCAAAAAATGCCACGACAGCGGTTGGCTGAGGCAGGATCACAAGCCCATGCCGTGGTGTCCGCGTTGCGGCACGTCACTTTCGGAACACGAAATGACGGGTTCATACAAACAGATGATACATGATTCCGTGTTTTTCCAACTGCCGGTTGAGGGCAGGGATTACCGCGTTTTGGTGTGGACAACCACGCCTTGGACGCTTTCGTCCAACGTCGCGCTTGCTGTTAATCCGGAAATCGATTACTGCGTCGTGCGGCTCAAAAGCCAAGACACGCCTGTCGTGCTCGCCAAACAGGCAATCCGCCAATTGGGCGACGATAAAGCGGAAGTGCTCGATAGCTTCAAGGGCGATGCGCTGGTCGGACTTTCGTTCGAGACATGTTTTCCCGAACTCCCCGCACAACAAGAATTTACACATAAAATTGTCGCTTGGGAAGACGTGAGCGCGGAAGAGGGCACGGGGATCGTCCACATCGCGCCCGGATGCGGCGCGGAAGATTTTGCGCTCGGTCTGCGCGAAAACCTCCCGCAAGTGATGCCTGTGGACGATTTGGGTGTTTTTTTGAACGGCTTCGGCTTTTTCAGCGGTCAAGACAGCGGCACGATCGCTCCCGTCGTTTTTGAGGAATTGCGAAGCAGGGAAAAGCTCTATAAAGTCGAACCCCATCAGCACAGTTACCCCGTTTGCTGGCGTTGCAAAACGCCTGTGATTTTCCGTCTTGTTCCCGCGTGGTATATTGCGACGGAAGAACTCAAGCCGCGTTTGCTCGCCGCCGCCGCAAGGGTGAAGTGGGAACCCGAATCGGGCGGACGCCGCATGGCGGACTGGTTGCAGAACATGGGCGATTGGAACATCTCGCGCAAGCGTTATTACGGCTTGCCGTTGCCGTTTTATCCGTGCCCGCACTGCGGCAAGCTCAGTGTCGCCGGTTCCAAAGAAGATTTGAAAGCGCTGGGTGCGCAAGGCGTGGACGACCTCCCCGAACTTCACCGCCCTTGGATCGATCAAATACAAATTATCTGCCCCGATTGCGGCAAACCTGTCTCGCGCATACCTGACACGGGCGACGTGTGGCTCGACGCGGGGATTGTGCCGTTCAGCACGCTTGGTTATTTCACCGACCATGAAAGTTGGAAAAAGAACTTCCCCGCCGAGTGGATTACCGAAATGAACGAACAGGTGCGCCTGTGGTTTTATTCCATGCTTTTCATGAGCGTCGTGCTGGAAGATTGCCCGCCTTATGAGCGCGTGATGTGCTTCAGCGCGGTTGTGCAGGAAGACGGCAGCAAGTTTTCCAAAACAGGCTTTATGATTCCTTTTGATGAAGCCGCCGAAAAAATCGGCTCGGACACCGTGCGTTACATGTACGCGGGAACGCCTCTGACAAGCGACGTGCGTTTTGGCTATCAAATGGGCTACGAAACGCGCCGCAAGCTGTTGGGGTTCACCAATATTTTCACGTTTTTTAACACCTACGCGCAGATCGACAAACCGGATGTCTCAACGATGCCGAAGCTCGAAAACATTACGGATCGCTGGCTGGTTTTGCGCACCAACGCCTTTTTGCGCAACGCGACGGCAATGATGGACGATTACAAAAGCCATCAGCTGGTGAAAGAATTTGAACTGTTTGTGGAGGATGTTTCCAACTGGTATATTCGTCTCAACCGCCGCCGCTTTTGGAAGAGTGACGACAAAAACGATCAGCTTGCGGCGTATAACGCGCTGTATTACGCAATCAAAACGGCCGTTCTCGTCATGTCGCCCGTCGTGCCGTTTATGGCGGAGGATATCTGGCAAAAACTCGTGCGCCGCCTTGAACCAAACGAAGCGCTTTCGGTGCATTTGAGCAACTGGCCAACGGCGATTGCGGCGGACGAAACCGAAGATCTGCTTGCGCAAACCGCACTGACGCGGGAAGTGATTGCCACCGCGCTCCGTTTGCGCAAAGATCAGCAACTCAAAGTGCGTCAGCCATTGCAAACGATTTACATCTATTGCAGCGCGGCACAGCAGACGCAGTTGGCGCAGTATCAACCGCAGATTTTGAATGAACTCAACATCAAAGAAATTGTATTTCTCGCCGATTTGTCGGCAATCGAAGACGCAATTCCGACGATCAATTTCAAAACGGCGGGCGCAGTGCTTAAATCGCGGGTTAACGCGTTCAAAGCGCATTTGACGGGACTTCCGTCCGACGCTTTGGCGGCGGTCGCCGCGCAGATCTGGGCGGGCAAAACCGATATTGATGTGCGGGGTTGGGAAAATTCTATTCCCGCCGCCTGTTTTCTGCTCCAAAAAACCACCAAACCGCACATCGCCGCCGCAAAATTGAACGCGGACGCTGATTTTGTCGCCGCCTTGGATTTGAACATCACAGAGGAATTGCGCAATGAGGGCTATGTGCGCGACACGATTCGGCAGGTGCAAACCATGCGCAAGGATGCGGGTTACGCCGTGGAACAGCGCATTGCGCTCGCAATTGCAACCGACAGCGATGCCCTGCGGGCGGTGCTGGAAAACGCGCTCGCACACATCGGCACGGAAGTTCTCGCCGAAGAAAGCACACTGTGCGCACACCTTGGCGAACCCGATTTGATCCGCACGGCGAACATCGGCGGCGAAAACGTAACAATCGAAATTTCCATACAGAAAGGGTAAAAACAATGACAATCACAAAAGACACAATCATCGGCGAAATTTTGGATGCCGATCGCGGCACAATTCCGTTTTTCTTGGATCTCGGCATGCATTGTCTCGGCTGCCCTGCCTCGCGCGGCGAAACCGTCGGCGAAGCCTGCGCTGTGCACGGCACGGAAGCGGAAGCGCTGATCGCCAAAATCAACGCCTACTTTGCGCAAAAAGCGGAATGATGCCGCCGAAAATCAAACAGCTCGACGCCCGTTTGCAAATGGTCGCCGCACTTGTGCCAACAGGCGCACGCCTTGCCGATATCGGCACGGATCACGCCTATTTACCCGTACACTTGTTGCGGCAGGGCGGAATTGAACACGCGATCGCGTCCGATATCGGACAAGGTCCTTTGCGGAACGCGGCGCAAACCGTGCAAAAAGCGGGCTTTTCGGCGCGAGTCGAATTGCGTTTGTCGGACGGTCTGGCGGCGTATGACGTTGCGGATGCCGACTGCTTTGTGTTCGCGGGGATGGGCGGCACATTGATTGCCCAATTGCTGGATGCCGCCGATTGGCTGCCCGACGTGCCGCGCCTTTGCGTGATCGCACAGCCGATGAGTCATCCGGAAGACGTTCGCCGCTGGTTCTGCAAAAATCATTTTTGGATTGAGGAAGAGCGGGTTTGCCAAAATCAGGGCAGATGCTACTGTGCCATGCGCGCGCGGCTTGCCCTGCCCGGTGAAATGCCGCCCACAAGCGAAAGTTTTCCCTACGCGGGGCTTTTGCCCTCCATCGAACATCCCGCCGCGCACGTGTTGCTCAGGCAAACATACGGCGCACTTGCCGTTCGTGCGTTTTCGCTCGAAAAAGCGGGACGCAATCCGGATGAATCGGCGTATTTGCGACGCGTCATGCGCGAAATGCAATATCATATTCGCAAGGAGATGATAACCATGCCGACTGTTGGCGATATCGAACAATACATCAACTTCATTGCGCCGGCTGAGACACAGATGGAGGGCGACAATAACGGTTGCCTTGCGGGGGATAGGCAGGCCGAAGTGCGCAAATGCCTCGTTTGCTTGGATATCACCGCCGATATCATTCAACAGGCCGCCGCGCGGAACGCAGAGCTGATTGTCAGCCATCATCCTGTGATTTTTATCAAACGCAAACAGATTTTTGCGAACGATCCTGTTTATATGCTCGCGCAGGCCGGCATTGCGGCAATCGCCGCGCACACGCCCTTTGATTGCACGGACGGCGGCGTGACGGATATTTTGGCGGAACAGCTGGGATTGCAAAACATACGGGAGATATCAAGCGTGCAGTGCAAAAAACCCTGCTTGCGCGCGGGTGAAATCGCGCCGCGCTCGGCAAGCGATTTTGCCGGTGAAATTGCCGAACGGCTCCGTGCCCATGTGCAATTTTGCGATACAGGCAAACCAATTGCCCGCGTCGCTGTTTGCGGCGGCGGGGGAGGTGAGTTTTTGTATGACGCAATCCGCGCGGGCGCGAATGCCTATGTGACGGGCGACCTGCAGCATCATCATTTTTTGGAGGCCTTGCAAAACGGCATGTGCGTTTTTGCCGCGGGACACTTTGAAACCGAA
>JAITDE010000050.1 GCA_031282735.1 Oscillospiraceae bacterium
GTGAAAATGATGCCGACATGATGAGTCTGACCACGATGAATCCCGCGACGCGGCGTCTTGTGCAGGTATGTCCCACAGATGCCAAGGCGACCGCTGAAATGTTCGACCTGATGGAGGGCGACAATCTCGCGGGGCGAAAGGAACACATCGCGATGCACGGTTCAAAGTACGTTGAATTGGCCGACGTATCATAACTTGCTTTCAAAGAGAACTATATCGTGATCCAATGAAATCAAACCAAAAACCATGGGAGGGATTTTTATCGCATTGATTGTACAAAAATTCGGCGGCAGTTCTGTCGCCAACGCGGAACGTCTGCGGAATGTCGCGCAGATTGTCAGCGACACATACCGCGCGGGCAGCGACGTAGTCGTCGTGGTTTCGGCGCAGGGCGACACCACCGACGATCTGATTGCAAAAGCGGCTGAAATTGCGGTCAAACCGCCAAAGCGCGAAATGGATATGCTCTTGGCGGCGGGAGAGGAAATTTCAATTTCACTGCTCGCGATGGCAATCAACGAAGCGGGCATTCCTGCGGTTTCGTTGCTCGGATGGCAGGCGGGTTTTCAAACGGATTCCAAATACGGCGCGGCGCGGATAAAAAGCATCCAAACAGACCGCGTGCATTTGGAACTTTCGCGCAAACACGTGGTTATCGTCGCAGGATTCCAAGGGTTGTGTAAATACGACGACATTACCACGCTCGGGCGCGGCGGATCGGACACCAGCGCGGTTGCGTTGGCGGCGGCATTACATGCCGATAAGTGCCAAATTTTTACCGATGTTGACGGTGTCTACACGGCGGATCCGCGCAAAATCGAGGGCGCAAAAAAACTCAGCGCGATTACATACGACGAAATGCTGGAACTTGCGACGCTCGGTGCGCAGGTGCTCAACAATCGTTCGGTCGAAATGGCAAAAAAATACCGTGTGGAACTTGAAGTGCTTTCCTCCCTTGCGGGCGGCAAAGTGCCCGGCACAATTGTGAAGGAGGTTGTTATGGAAAAAATGCTCGTGCGCGGGGTGACAAAAGACACCGATACCGCGCGGATTTCGGTGATCGGCGTCTCCGACGTGCCTGGGGTTGCCTATCAGATTTTCAGCAAATTGGCGGCAAAAGGCATCAACGTGGATATCATTTTGCAATCGATCGGGCGCAACGGCACAA
Organism: Oscillospiraceae bacterium; assembly: GCA_031282735.1. Classification (GTDB taxonomy): domain Bacteria; phylum Bacillota; class Clostridia; order Oscillospirales; family Acutalibacteraceae; genus WRMQ01. Next base: position 1,169 of record JAITDE010000050.1, read on the forward strand.
AAGATATTTCGTTCACGGTCGGTATCGGTCATGCGAACGAAGCCAAAGAAATCTTAGGGAAGCTTGATATTTTGACGAATTTGGATGTTGTTCTGGACACGAACGTCGCCAAAGTTTCGGTCGTGGGCGCGGGGATGGAAACCCATCCTGGCACCGCGTCTAAAATGTTTGAAGCGTTGTATTCCGAGGACATCAACATCCAAATGATTGCGACAAGTGAAATCAAAATTTCGGTGCTCATCAAAGCGGATGCCGCCGATCGTGCGGTTTCCGCGGTGCATCGCGCGTTTTTTTCCTAGAGCGGGTTTGGTTGCTTTGCATGATTGTTTCAGTCCGCGGAAATTTTCCGCGGGCTTTTTTGTTTATCTTCCTCACCAAGAGCAAAACTTTTGATTTGATGTTTATTTGAAAAAATAACATATTTTCCAAAAAATCCATTGACAAATTGCCGATGGCACGTTATACTATATACATGAACATATAATCATATGAAGTGGTGATGAAATGAACGACGATACCGAACTGGAATTGCTCTATGACCTATCGGAGGTCTTCCGCGTGTTTGGCGACACAACGCGCATACGGTTGCTTTCGGCGTTGCGGGCAGGTCCGCTGTGCGTTTCGTGCCTGTCGGAAGAACTGGAGATGCAGCAAAGCGCCGTGTCCCACCAATTGCGGATGCTGCGCAGCGCGGGGCTTGTGCGTCCTACGCGCATGGGCAAAAACGTCAGCTACGCGCTGGACGATGAGCACGTTGCAAGCATTTTGGATTTGGGACTCTCGCACGTGACGCATCGCCGTGCGGGATATCAATACAAAGACGACAAAGAGGAGGCTTAACAATGTACGATCAACACGAACATAGCGCTTGCGCGTGCGGGTGCTGTGAAATGGAAGCAAAATCCGTGCGAGAGAAGAGGGAATACACAAAAAAACAGGAAAAAATCAGTTGGCAAACATATTTGCCGCTGGCGTTCGCGGCAATCTGTTTGGGCATTTTGTTTATCCCGGGTTTGCCGGTCGCGGCAAACTACGCAATCACCATTGCGGCCGTGCTTGCCGCGGGGGGTGAAAGCATGCTCGGCGCGTTGCGTGCGCTCGCGAAAGGGAAGCTCTCGGAGGGCTTGTTGATGCTGGTTGCGGCGATTGCCTGTGTGGCGCTACGCGAATGGCGCGAAGGCGCGGCGATTGCCATCTTTTTTGCTGTCGGCGAGGCATTTGAGGGCTTTGCCCAACAGCGTAGCCGCAAATCCATCTCTGCCCTCGCGTCCATACGCCCCGAAACCGCCGCAGTGCGCAATGCGGACGGCACGATCACTGAAACGCCGGTGGAAAACGTTCCCGTTGGGACAATTCTCGTTTTGCGTCCCTTTGAGCGCGTGCCGCTGGACGGCGTGATCGAAAATGGTAAAACGACAATGGAAACTGCCGCGCTCACAGGTGAAGCGATCCCGCGCGAAGTGGGCGATGGGGAAGAGGTGCTTAGCGGATTTTTGAACGGCAATGCCGCAGTGACAATCCGCACGACAAAAACCGCTCCAAATTCGGCGGCGCAGCGAATGCTTCAGCTTGTGGAGGATGCCTCGCGAAGCAAGGGCGAAAGCGAACGGTTTCTACAGCGGTTTGCGCGTTATTATCTGCCGATCGCAATGCTGATTGGTGCGCTCGTTGCAATTGTGCCGTCGCTGATCACAGGCGATTGGCGGCTTTGGATTACGCGCGGATTGCTCGTACTCGTGTCGTCATGCCCATGCGCGATTGTGCTGTCTGTTCCGCTGAGCTTTTTTTCCGCCATCGGCGGCGCGGCGAAGCGCAATGTGCTTGTCAAAGGCAGCCATGCCGTTGAGTTGCTGTGCCGTGCGGAAATTGCGGTCTTCGACAAAACAGGGACAATCACCACCGGTGATTTTTCGGTTAAAAAGCTCTTGCCGTCCGGTGGTTTTTCAGAAGCGGATTTGTTGCAATACGCCTCGGCGGCGGAATTGCACTCCGATCATCCGCTTGCGCGGGCGATCGCGCAACACGGCGTTGCACAGTTGGACAAAAGCGCCGTCAGCGGTAGCCAAGAGTATCCGGGCGGCGGCACATCCGCTGTTTTTCAAAGCAAGCGCATTCTCTGCGGCAGTGCGCGGTTTTTGCGTGAACAGGGCATCGACGTAACGCCAAATCCGACTGCGCAGGTCTATGTTGCCGCCGATGGGATATTTGTGGGGGCGATTGCGCTTGAAAGCGAATTGCATCCCGATGCCGCAAAAACAATCGAAAGCATGCGCCGTGCGGGGTTTAGACGTTTTGTGATGCTCACGGGCGACATGCGAGAACCCGCCCTGCAGGTTGCCAAGCAGTGCGGGATCGGTGAAGTCTACGCGCAGTTGCTGCCCGAAGAAAAATCGGAACATGTCAAGCGGCTCAAAGCGGATGGCACGGTCGTTTATGTTGGCGACGGCATCAACGACGCACCCGCGCTCGCAATGGCGGATATCGGCGCGGCTATGGGATTTGGCGCGCAAAGCGCGAACGAAGCCGCTGATATTGTATTGGTGGAACGCAGTATTGCGCCGCTTCAAGCCGCGCACACGCTCTTTTGCAAAGCGATGCGGATTGTTCGTTTTAACGTCGGCTTTGCTGTACTTGCAAAAATCGCGGTTATCGTCGTCGGATTTTTCACAGCACAGCCACCCATTTGGATGGCGGTGTTTGCCGACGTGGGCGTAATGGTGCTCACGGTACTCAACGCCTCCCGCCTACTGGCAAAAAAGGGTTGAATAAATCAGTCTAAATATGACCGCGCGAAGCGGCTAAAGTCTTTTTGCTTACTTTTTCTTCAGAAAAAGTAAGGCAGAAAAAGTAAGGTTATTTTCGTTTTTTATTAAAAAAACCGTGTTTCTCATCGGGCGGAGGCTGTTTTGGCGGATCTTTAGGCGCAACGGCAATCGCTTTTGCGGGGAATAGCGCACGGCTCTGCTCAAGCATCGCGCGTTGTTCGGCACTCAAAGCGTCCGGCACGTCCACTTGAACGCGCACGTGGGCATCCCCTTTGCGTCCGCCGCCTTGGAGAACAGGTATCCCCTGCCCGCGCCGCGTGAAAACCGTGCCGGGCAGAGTGCCGGCGGGAATCTTTTGCTCAACCGTCCCATCCAGCGTCGGCACTTGGATTGTGTCTCCCAACGCCGCTTGCCAAAATTGGATCTTGACTTCCGACCACAAATCAAATCCATCGCGTTCAAAAACAGGATGCGGACGCACAGAGACAATCACGACCAAATCCCCGGCAGGCGCACCGTTCGGACCTTTGTTGCCCTCGCCGCGCACACTCATTGCTTGCCCATCGTCAATGCCTGCGGGGATTGTAATTTCAACGCTCGTGCGTTTGCGCACACGCCCGCCGCCACGGCATTTTGGGCAGGGCGTTTCGATGATTTTGCCTGTGCCGTTACAGCGGGGGCAAGGGCGGCTGCTGGAGATGACACCAAACGGTGTGCGCTGCTGCACATTCTTTTGACCTGTTCCCCCGCATTCGGGGCAACTTTTCGCGCTTGTGCCCTTTGCCGCGCCCGTCCCCGCGCAATCGTCGCAAGGCTCGACGCGGTTGAGTTCCATCACGCGCCGGCAACCGCGCGCGGCCTCTTCAAACGAGAGAATTACCCGCTCTTCCAAATCGCTGCCGCGCCGTTGCTGGGCGGAACGTCCGGCACTGCCGGTGAATCCGCCGCCGAAAATTCCGCCGAACAGGTCTCCAAGATCGCCGAAATCAAAGCCCGCCCCATGGAATCCGCCGCCCGATGCCGCGCTGTTGGGATCGACGCCCGCATGACCGAAACGATCATAGCGGGCTTTTGTCTGGGGATCGGAGAGGATCTCAAAAGCCTCATTGACTTCTTTCATCCGCGCCTCCGCCGCAGCGTCGTCTGGATTCAAATCGGGGTGATATTGCTTCGCCTTTTTGCGGTACGCCTTTTTGATTTCGTCGTCCGACGCTGTTTTGGGCACACCGAGGATTTCGTAAAAATCACGTTTTTCAGCCAAGGGAAAACTCCTATCACGTCATGTCGTCAATCTGGTTACGCCTGCGGTATGTCGTCCTCAGGCGGCACGGGACCATAGCCTTCGGGCGCGCCGTCCTGCGGTGCTTGCTGTTGATACACCTTTTCGCTCAAGGCATAAAATTTGTTTTGCAGATCGTCTTTTGCTGATTTAATCAAATTGATATCCTCGCCTTTGAGTGCGTTTTTGAGCGCTTCAACGGCATCCGTCACCGCGCGCACCTCTTCGGGAGGCAGTTTGTCGGCATTCTCGCTCAATAATTTTTCGGATTGAAACGCCATTTGCTCCGCTCCGTTGCGCGTGTCAACTTCCTCGCGGCGTGCTTTGTCTTCGGCGGCAAAGATTTCGGCGTCACGCACGGCTTTTTCGATATCTTCTTTGCTCATGTTGGTGGAAGACGTGATTTGGATGCTCTGTTCCTTGCCCGTGCCGAGATCTTTCGCGGAAACGTGCACAATGCCGTTGGTGTCGATGTTGAACGTCACCTCAATTTGCGGCTGACCGCGGCGGGCGGGCAAAATGCCGTCCAGATGGAACATACCGAGCGTCTTGTTGTCTTTCGCGAATTCGCGCTCGCCTTGGAGAACATGAATTTCCACTTCGGTCTGGTTATCGGCGGCCGTCGAAAAAATCTGACTTTTCTTGGTCGGGATTGTGGTGTTGCGGTCGATGAGCTTCGTGCAAACGCCGCCCATGGTTTCAATACCGAGCGACAACGGAGTGACATCCAGCAACAGTAAGCCTTTGTCGATCTCGCCGCCGAGCAAACCCGCTTGCAGAGCCGCGCCGATCGCCACGCATTCGTCGGGATTGATTCCCTTGAACGGTTCCGTACCCATGAATTTTTTAACGGCATCCTGCACGGCGGGGATACGGCTCGAACCGCCGACAAGGAGGACTTTGCTGATTTCGGATGTCTTCAGCTTGCTGTCGCTGAGCGCCTGACGAACCGGAACCATGGTTTTTTCAACCAAATCCGCCGTCAATTCGTTGAATTTCGCGCGTGTCAATGTCATTTCCAAGTGCTTGGGTCCTTGCGCGTCCGCCGTGATAAACGGCAAGCTGATCTGCGACGTCGTGACACCCGAAAGCTCGATCTTCGCCTTTTCGGCGGCTTCTTTAAGGCGCTGCATCGCCATTTTGTCGCCGCGCAAGTCAATACCTGACTCCGAACGGAATGTGGCGGCAAGCCAATCAATAACGCGCTGATCAAAATCATCGCCGCCCAAACGGTTGTTGCCGGCAGTCGCAAGCACTTGCTGCAAGCCTTCGCTCAGTTCAATGATAGAAACGTCGAACGTGCCGCCGCCCAAATCATAAACCATCACATTCTGGTCGCTCTCTTTGTCGACACCGTAGGAAAGCGCGGCGGCGGTCGGCTCGTTGATAATGCGTTTGACATCCAAACCCGCAATGCGTCCCGCGTCTTTTGTCGCCTGGCGCTGTGCGTCCGTAAAATACGCCGGCACGGTGATGATCGCTTCGCTCACCGCCTCGCCCAAGTAGCTTTCGGCATCCGCTTTGAGTTTTTGCAGGATCATTGCCGATATTTCTTGCGGGGTGAAGTTTTTGTCGTCAATGCGCACGCGGTAATCCGTGCCCATTTGACGCTTGATTGAAATCACGGTATGCTCGGGGTTTGTGATTGCTTGCCGCTTCGCGACCTGCCCCACCAAACGTTCCCCATTTTTGCCGAACGCCACAACACTGGGGGTTGTGCGCGCGCCTTCCGCATTGGGGATGATAACGGGCTCACCGCCCTCGATCACCGCCACGCAAGAATTTGTCGTACCCAAATCAATACCAATCATTTTGCCCATAAACTGTATCCTCCTGTTGTTTCATAATATATTGTATATTTTGATATCGCGTGATTGTCCTGTGATTGTGTTTCAAATATTTTGTTTCTTAGTTCACCACCGCAACCATTGCCTCGCGAATCACGCGATTGCCGATTTTGTAGCCCTTTGAAAGCACCCGCACAATTTCCTGCGCACCGCGCGTTTCGTCTTCGCTGTGCATCACGGCGTTGTGCTGTGCGGGGTCAAAGGTTTCGCCCTCCTCGCCAAACGCCTGCACACCCTGGGTTGTGAGCACATGAAGCAATTGCTCATAAATCATGTTCACGCCGCGCAAAAATTCTTCGGAATCCGTCACACCCGCCAAAGCGCGTTCAAAGTTATCAAGCGTCGGCAAAAGTTCCTTGAAAACGCCCGCCTTGGTGAACTGCGTCAATTCCTCGCGCTCCCGCGCATTGCGCTTGCGGAAGTTGTCAAACTCCGCCGCAAGCCGCGCCAATTGATCTTTTGTTTGTTGGAGTTCCGCCGTAACAGGGTCAATTTGCGGTTTCTCCAATTCCTCCAACCCATCTACGATTTCCTCTTCGTCCGCCATCTATTGAATCCCTCCCGTTTGATAATGAATAATTGACAGTTGATCATTGCAGAATCGCTAATCGTCGTCGAGACTTTCCTTCAGCCATTTTTCCATCAGCGATGTGACATAGCGTATGCTGGGAATCATCCGCGCGTAATCCTGCCGCAACGAGCCCATCACGCCAAATACCCCGCCGAAATGTGCGCCGATGGAAAACGGTGAAACAATCACACTAATGTTCCGCAAAGCGGGTATCTCCGCGTCCGCGCCGAAAAAAACGTCCACTTGCAACGAATCCCGCGCTTTCGCGTCAAAAATGCGCGGCAATTCCGATGTGCGCAAAAAGCGGATGCATTCCTCCGCGCTGTATTGTGCCTGCCCGCGAGCCTGTTCCGTCTTGGCAAAAAAGATCTCGGCTTCCCGCGCCTCCTGCGCCAGCATGACGACCGCCGCCAACAGTGACGCAATCCGCAATCCGTTTTGCTTCGCCTCCAAAAGCAGAGCTTGCAGCTTTTGACCGGTGAAAGTGTGCAACGGTTGATCAAGCAAACGCGCTTGCGCAAAATTGCAAAAGGTGCCGCGCACGGTCTCATCCAGTGGTTCTTCGCAATGAATCACCTTGCTTTTGACGCGCCCCGTGCTGGTTTGCATGGCGACCATGACCATATGCCGCCCGATCGGCGCAATTTCAAGGCGATGGATCGTTACGCCGTCTTCGCTCGCCGGCACACAAACCGCCGAACTTGCACTGAGTTCCGCCAAAAAATTGCCGACGGATTTGAGTAGCTCCTCCGGTTCTTTCGCCCGCTGGGCAAGCGACTCGCGCAGCGCGTTGCGTTCCTGCTCACTGAGCTGTTTGCCGGGCATCAGTTGGTTGAGATAAAACCGATAGCCCAAATAGGATGGCACGCGCCCTGCCGAGGTGTGCGGCTGTTCCAAAAAACCTAATTCCACCAACTGCGCCATTTCGTTGCGTATGGTCGCCGACGAAATATTTTCGTCCAGAGCCTCGGCGAGCAATTTTGAACCCACAGGTTCGCCCGTTTGGTTATAGATTTCGACGACAGCGCACAAAACACGTTGTTTCCGCGCACTAAGGTTCACAAACGCTCCCTCCTGCTAGATTCAGTTTGCTAGCACTCGTTTGATTTGAGTGCTAGACCTTGTTATATATATTAACCGTTTTTCTATGAAATGTCAATTGCTCAAATGTAAAGTAATTGTAAAGATTGGAAAACTCGCTTTTTTTGCTTGCGTTTTTGCCGGTATTCTGTTATATTAGATGTTGGAGACCAGAGCTGGAGACGCATAGAAAACAAACATAAAAAACAGATATTAAGAAAAAGATATAAATGAGAGAGATGTGATCCGATGAGTGCGTTAGGAAAAATCATAAAAATCGCCCAAAATCGCTTTACCGCAGGCTCGGACAAAGTCGCGCGACGTTCCCCCGTCCCCGTTTTGCCGTCCGCCGATTACGACGCGATTCCAGAACCGCTGAGTGACCATTATACGCTCGGTTTCGCCAAAACCGACATCATGCCGTCCGACATCGCCAAAAAAAAATATTGGGTGGCGGGCTATCGCATCAATAATCCCGCCACAGGTGTGCAAGATCCCATGACGGCAAGCGCGGTATGGCTTGACGACAACTCGGGGCGGGGCGGCATCTTTATGATTTCAATTGATAACGTTGGTATGAGCAGTTACGACAGCGATATCATCAAAGAAAGCATGCGCGAAGATTTGACGCAGATGCATTGCCGCGGCGTTTATATCTTCAGCACACATAATCACGCGGGAATTGACACCTTGGGCTATTGGGGTCGGTTGCCGCGCACGGGGCGCGATCCAAAATATATGGCAATCTTGCACGATGGTGTGCGCCGCGTGATGCGCGCCGCCTACCGTGCCCGCAAAGACGGCGAGTTGTTCCACGGAACGATTGAAGCCCCCGATGTTCTCCGCGACACACGCCCGCCTGAGGTTTTCAGCAAAACCATCACGCGTTTCCGCTTTGCGCCAAGCGGCGGCGGCCGCGAAACTTGGTTAATCAACCTCGCCTCGCATTCTGAGTCGATGTTGGGGCATAATTCACTTATCAGCGCGGATTTTCCGTGCTACATGCGCCGTGAGATTCTCGAAAAAGCGGACGCGGAAGCAATCTACTTTGTCGGTGCGATCGGCGGGCAAATCCGCCCGAAGGATTTGGATGAAAACAATGTGATTTCCACAATCCAATGCGGCGTACGCATTGCTGAACGCGTCATGCAAATGACGGACGAACGCAAACTGCGCCCGATTGTCAATTTGATCACCCAACCGTTCTATTTGGAAGCCGAAAACATCATGTTGCTCGCGGCGGCGAAAATCAATATATTCCGTGCAAAAAGACGTGCGACAGGCGACGGCGCGTTGGGATATTCCATCGAAACGGAAATGTCCTACGTCAACATCGACGGCGTGCCGATGCTGTTTTTGCCGGGGGAACTTTTCCCCGAACTCGCCTACGGCGGCTTTTTGAGCGCGGAGGAATCCGGAACAGGATTGGGACCGGAGATCAATCCGCCGTTGCTGACCGACATTGCGCAGGATAAGAATCTGCTCATTTTTGGTTTGTGCAATGATATGACAGGCTATATTGTTTCACCCAACGATTGGTATTTGCATCCCGAAGAACCCTACATCAACGGCGGCGTCGACCGCCACGGGGCGAAGCACTACGAAGAAACGAACTCATTGGGACCGCGCACCGCGTATGTGATTGCCGATCAATTCGCGAAAATCATGTCCATCGTCCGTCAATCGGCTAAATAGGTTAAAAAATAGGTTAAAGCTAAATAGGTTAAAAAATAGGTTAAAATTGAAAGGAGCGTTTGTATGCTAAAAAAACTGCTTTGTCTCGCACTCGCCGCAATTTGTTTTTTTTCATTCACCGCCTGTGAACTGAACGCAGACCCCGAGCAAACCACCGGCACGACCGCTTTTAAAATCCTGACCCCTGAGATCGTTCAGCAAGTCATCAAAGAAATCATGGGTGAAGACTATGAGGGCGACGTGGATTCGCTCTCGGCGAAAGATCAAAAGAAGCTCCGTGACAAATTGTCCGCGATGGGGTATAACGTCGTCATCAACGACAGTCAGCTCAGTGTTGTGCCGCCGGCGGATGTTTCTATTCCCGAAACGACCGTTGGCACGACCATGACCGCGCCGGTTGTTCTCCCAACGGGTGTGACCATCGGGCAGAAGCAAGTGGACGAAGTGTATCAATACCTTTTGTCGATGAAAGAAATCTTCAGCGGCGATCAATACACCTTGGTGGGGGGCGGCAATTCACCGTTGACGGCGGATGGATACTCGCAATACACAATCGCGAAAGACAAAGACAAAGGTGTTCTTGAAACGACGATCAACTGGAGCGTTTCGGCAAAAAATTTGCTGGACGGCAAGGATGATTACGGGCAGGCCGCCATTCAGGCCGCTTTGGGCGAAGCTAGCTTCGGCAACAAGATCCGCATGGTGTTTTCCGACGAAAGCGCCCTATGGGTTTTCCCGGACAGAAAATTATATTTTGATATCATGGATCTTGCGGGTAAAAACGCGAATGAAGCGAATGGTTTTATGGATATGTTCGATCAAGTTGCCGTATCCGCCGCCGATAAAATTCCAAAAGATGTTAAATCCACAAAAGTCACGGTGGATGGCAAAGAATATCTTACAGCCACGATATTGGACGACGATGGCAACGCGAAGAAGTATTTCTTCCTTGGGGGCGAACTGAAACGGATTGAGTATTCGTCCGCGGACGCAAGCCAAAGCACCGTGACAATCATTGAGTCCTTGAAACCGACCGTCAACGCAAACATGTTCAGCGTTTCGGGATATCGAAAAGCCAACATTGCGGATTTGCAGAAAATCTTCGGCGGTTTGGTAGGATGACCCGTACCGCGCTTGTCACCGGGGCGACTGGCGGCATTGGGCGAGCAATTTGCCGCGCCCTCGCGCTGGATGGTTGTCAACTGGTGATCCACACAAACAAAAACATCTCCGCTGCCCATCGTTTGGCGGCGGAGATTCTGGCTTTTTCTTCAGCTCATTCGGCTGTGATTCCCGCTGATTTGCGTGATGAAGCACAGATCGCCGCGCTCTTCACACAAGCGGAAGAACGTTTCGGCGGTGTAGATATCCTCGTCAACAACGCGGGCATCGCCCTGCCGCCGCAGCTTGTTACCGACACCTCGACCGACGCGTTCGACGATTTGTTCAGCATAGACGTGCGCGGTGTGTTTCTCTGTGCGCGCGCGGCGGTTTCGCATATGGTGCGGCAAAAATATGGACGGATTGTCAACATTTCTTCCATGTGGGGGATCACAGGCGCATCGTGTGAAGTCGCCTATTCGGCGGCAAAAGCGGCGGTGATCGGGTTGACGAAATCGCTTGCGTCGGAACTTGCGCTCAGTCAAATCACCGTCAATTGCGTTGCGCCGGGTGTGATCGACACGCCAATGAACATGCATCTCAGCCCCGAAGACATTGCCGAACTGCAAGCGCGAACGCCGATCGGGCGCATTGGCACACCCGAAGATATTGCCCACGCCGTGTGCTTTTTCGCATCCGAAGCCAGCGGATTTATCACAGGGCAAACGCTACTGTGCGACGGTCTCTTTTCGTAGACTTCCTTTTTCTGCCTTACTTTTTCTGACTTACTTTTTCTGAAGAAAAAGTAAGCAAAAAGACTTTTGCCGCTTCGCGCGGTCATTTTTAGACTGATTTATATTTTTGCGGGCTACAAATGACAGCGCGAAGCGACTGCTCCCCGCAGGCGCGCGGTCGTTTGTTTTACGAAAACAAAAAACAAGGCGGATCATGGTGATCCGCCTTGTGCTGTTTTGGATTATTGCGCCTGTTCGTAGCCTTTCATGCCGGCGAAAATTTCTTCGCCGTATATGTGACGTTCACCTTTGGCGTGGAGCGGATACCAAACTTGCGCAAAAAATGGATTGAGCCGCGCCTCTTCGTCGTAATCCCACGGCCATGGAAGTTCCGCGGGACACCAATGTCCGCCGCGAAGCACCAAGTTGGGCGTCATCTCGAATTCGTTGCCTCGCGCGCTGCGCCATTTGAGCGGGGTATACAAATCGCCCGGTGTCATGGTTTCGGACAAACATACACCGCCGCGAAACGCCGCCGCTTTTTTCATGTCCTCAATGTCAAGCGTTTCAATCGGTTTGCTTTCGTCATAACCATGATCCAACAGCGTCACGGCATCCGTCGGGCGTTCGATTTTGAATGTATCCCAATTGCCGATGGATTCCCAGCCTTTGCGTCCGCCGAAGTAGGCGTTCAAACGGGTTTGATTGTTGGTTTCGACCCAGTTTGCCGTGCCATAGATGGGCGTGTGCGCCACTTTTTCCATCATCAGCTTTTTGATCAGGAAAGGCGGCGCGAATTTTGCCAATTTGAAGTAGAACGGCAAGCTGTCGCGCATTTCCTGAAAATATTGTTTGATCGGTTTGTTCTCGCGGAAATGCAGGTAGCTTTCGAGCAAATCGGAGTCGGCATACCATTGCCCGTGGAAGTTTTGCAATGTGAACCAGTTGGCTTCAAAGATCTTTTTGGGGTCTCCCAAGCCCAGAATATCCAACAGCAAAAGCTCAAATTCATAGTTCGTGATGCGGTATTCAGAACCCGAACCGATGTTGTAGAACCTGCGCCAGAATTCCTCAGGCACGTCGTCGCCGCAGACGTTGGCGAGCAAGCGTCCGCTGTCTTCCACCGTCGCCCACTCCAGCACACCGTTGAACGGCACATGGAACATGATGGGGTCAAAGTTTTTGGTGATGCCTTCATACAAAATCCCGCTTTGGCGGAGCGATACCCAATGCTTCAACCCCGATTCCGCAAAGGTGCGTTCCGCGACGGTTTTGCTGATGGCATAATGGTCATAGATGCTGATTTTAATGGGATCACCCGTGCGCCCCCAATGGATCGGCGCGTCGCGTTCGCCTGTTTGGGCAACCGTGCCGATATAAACCACGCGGATATCATCGGCGTTCGGCTGTGCCAGCACGGCGTCCACAATATTTTTTGCGGCTGTCGTGTTCGTGCGGATGGTGCCTTTCGGGTCGTAATCCGCGGCGGGCGAAACCATGCCGCCAACATGCAGAACATAATCCGCACCCGTCACGCCCGCCAAAACATCCTCATAATTCATGAGGTTGCCCCAAAGCAACTTGACGCTCGGGTCGCCCGTGTAAGGCGCGAATTTACCGCGATTTTTGGGACTGTCGCGGTTGAGCAGCACGATGTCAAACTTGTCGCGCTGCTTGTAAAGCTCCGTGAAGCCATACCAACCCATGTTGCCGGACGATCCCGTGAGGAAAACTGTTTTCTTCGCCAAAAAAAATCACTCATTTCAAAATTGATTTGTTCGTTGTAATCAAAATAACACGAAATGCCCATTTCTTTTTTCCGTATTAGAATAATAAAAAAGGTTACTGTTTATTCATGGTTTGTTCATACAACGAACAGGCATCACATGGGCAATCATACGATATTTTGCTTTTTTTACGCATAAGCTATTTTGTGTCTTGACGAATGGCAAAAAATAGGTTAAAATAGCAAAAGGGAGAGTGGGGGAGTGCATTGCCACAGGACAACGCGTTACGCACAAAGCATAGGCGTTCACTAATCAATTTTGTGGGCGGCGCGTTGTTGCTTGCCGCCGCTTTGCTGTGCGCACTTTTGGTCGCGGTGCAATCGACCGAATTGCAGGGTTGGTATGCCTACTATCAAGCGCAGCTGTCGCAGTTGGAATACTCCATAGTGGAGCTTCGCAACGTCTGGATCATTTTGCTGATCGTGCTTTTGCTGTACGCCGTCAAGAGTTTGTTGCCGCTGTTCCCCGTTTCGCTGATGTGCGTGATTACCGCCGCCGTTTTGCCCATGTATTTGTGTTTTGCGGTGAACATCGTGGGAATCATGATTTGGATTTCAATCAAATATTTGGACGGAAAACAGCGCGGAGGCGGCAGTTTGCGCAAACTGCTGGCCCTCAACAACGATGTGCAATCGCTTTTTGAGCGTGACGGAAAAGGGAATCCATGGCTCTTGTTTCTGTTCCGCGTCGTGCCGACTTTTCCTGTCAATTCCGTCAGTAAAATTTATGGGGCGATGGGATTTGATTATTTTGATTTTGTCCTGATATCGTTGCTTGGCTTTTTGCCGAAACTCATTTCGTATATATTTATTGGAAGCAACGCGTTCAATCCGCTTTCAACGGCGTTTCTTGTGCCGTCCATCATCATTTTTGCCCTTTCGGGCATTCTGATGCTGGGGATCAATCACGGACTGTCCAATTCACAAAAAAAGGAGTATCCAAGTGACTGATTTCACACTTTTTGCAAAAACCTTACAAGACAATGGCTACAACGATATTTTAACCGCACGGTATTGCGGCGAAACGCCAAAACATGCCGCGCGGTTGCGGCGTTGCGCTGATTTGTTTGCCGAAACCTTTGGCACAAACGCCGTTGTTTCGGTTTTTAGCGCGCCGGGACGCACCGAAATCTGCGGCAACCACACCGACCACAACCACGGCAAGGTGCTTGCCGCAAGCGTCAATCTGGACGTGCTGGCCATCGCTTCCGTGCGTGACGATCCCCGTGTGTTGGTGCAATCCGAGGGTCATTCGCTCACAGATATCGTCGTGACCGATCACACGCCCGCGCAGAGTGAAATCGGTCATTCGGCGGCATTGATTCGCGGAATGTGCGCGGGTTTTGCGCAAAGAGGTTACAAGATCGGCGGATTTCAAGCCGCCACAGTGTCGGACGTGCTATCGGGTTCGGGATTGTCCTCTTCGGCCGCTTTCGAGGTGCTCATCGGCACGGTGCTCAACCACTTTTTCAACGGAGGAAGTATCCCCGCGCCCGAAATCGCGAAGATCGCCCAAGAGTCGGAGAATCGGTTTTTCGGCAAGCCGTGCGGTTTGATGGATCAGATGGCATGCAGTGTCGGCGGATTTGTCGGCATTGATTTTGCCGACACGGCGAATCCAATCATTGAGCCAATCGCCTTTGATTTTGCGGCCTGCAACCACGCGTTATGCATTGTGAACACGGGTGGATCACATGCCGATTTGACCGAAGCCTACGCCGCCGTCCGCGAGGAGATGGAGTGCGTTGCGCGTTTGCTGGGAAAATCCGTTTTGCGCGACGTATCAAAGGAAGACTTGTTGCGGAGTATCACGATGCTGCGCGCGGAAGCGGGTGATCGCGCTGTTTTGCGCGCACTGCACTTTTTTGACGAAAATGATCGTGTCGATCGCCAAACCGCCGCCCTCCGCCGCGGCGACTTTGAAACGTTCAAGCGGCTGGTCGTCCAAAGCGGCCAATCGTCGTTTATGTATAATCAAAACATACACACGGGCGATCCTTCGTTGCAGAGCGTTGCGCTGGGGCTTGGCGTGAGCGAACAAATTCTGCGCGGGCGCGGCGCGTGGCGTGTGCACGGCGGTGGCTTCGCGGGAACAATTCAAGCTTTCGTGCCTGCTGATTTGCTTGAAAGCTATCGTTCGCAAATGGAAACGATCTTCGGTCATGATAGCTGTTATGTCCTCAAAATCAGACCGGATGGCGGTGTCTATGTGCTGGGCTAACTTCCTTTTTCTAAAGAAAAACGCCTGCGGCGCGCGAAGCGGAGGAAGTTCTTTTGCTTCTTTTCTTTCAAGAAAAGAAGCGGGAAAAACATGACAGAATGAAAGATATAAAGGTGAGCAACATGTCTATTGAGGATTTTATCGCTTCCGTCGCGTCAAAAGAGCCCGCGCCTGGCGGCGGAGCGGTGTCGGCCGTGACTGCCTCCATGGGTGCGGCGTTGGGTTGCATGGTTTGCAATCTGACGATTGGCAAAAAGAAGTATGCCGCCTACACGCAGGATTTGGAGTATCTGTTGGCTGAAATGACGCGTTTGACAGATGCATTTCAGCGTTTGGCTCAGGCGGATGAAACGGCGTTTTTGCCCTTGTCCGCCGCCTACCGATTGCCAAACACCACGGAAGCGGAAAAAGCGGAAAAAGAAAGAGTGATGGAAGACGCGCTCCGCGTTGCCAGCGATGTGCCGTTGGAAATGATGAGCCGTGCGGTTGAGGCAATTAAATTGCACGCAAAACTTTGCCCCATATCGTCCGCGTTGGCGATCAGCGACGTGGGCGCAGGGGTTGTGTGTTGCAAATCCGCATTGATCAGCGCCAGTTTGAACGTGTTTATCAACACCGGGTTGATGAAAAAGAGGGACATAGCAGCCGAATTAAACAGCAAGGCGGAGCGGTTGATTGAAGAGGGAACAGCGATTGCTGACCGCGTTTTGGACGATGTGAAGGCAATCATTGAGAGGAAAGCGGCAAAATGAGCATGCGATTAAAAGGAAATGAAGTGTCGCAAAAGATTCTGGAGGATACCGCGCAAATTTTGCGGCAATTGCACAGAGCCTCAAAACTGTGTATTGTGAGATTCGGCAGTGATGCGGCGGATCTGTCTTATCAAAACAGCATCATCAAAAAATGTGATTCTGTCGGTGTCAATGTTCAGGTTGCCGCGTTTGGTGCTGACATCACAAGCGCCGACTTTATGCGCCGTTTTCGGGAGCTCAATGCATCCCCTGAAATCGACGGTATTTTGGTATTGCGTCCAATCCCTAAACAGATTGACGCGGACAAAATGCAAGACGCGTTGTGTGCGAAAAAAGACATTGATTGCATCGGCAATTTGGGGTTGGGCAGCGTGTTTGTCGGCGACGGCAAATCGTTCGCGCCATGCACGGCGCAAGCGGTGATGGAGATCCTAAAGCACTATCAAGTCGACTTGTGCGGCAAGCATGCCGTCATTTTGGGCAGAAGCCTTGTTGTGTCGAAACCGCTTGCCATGATGTTGTTGGAGCAAAACGCGACAATCACCATTTGCCATTCCAAGACAAAAAATTTGTGCCGCATCACGCGCGAAGCGGACATCCTCATTTCAGCGATCGGGCATCCAAAATTCGTTGATTCGCGCTATGTCAACAAAGATATGGTTGTGATTGATGTTGGGATCAATACCGATGAAAACGGAAAAATCTGTGGTGATATTGATTTTGATTCAGTTGAACCGATTGTGAGCAGTATCACGCCTGTTCCCGGCGGCGTGGGCGCGGTAACGACAGCGATTTTAATCAGGAACACCGTGTTAGCCGCGTCAAAATCCACTTGAGAGCGAAAAAAGCGACCCCAGATTACTCTGGAGTCGCTTTTCGATTGGATAAGCCTCGCGAAGAAATCTTCCGGGAATTTATCCGTTCTCTCTCTGCCGTGCATAGCATTCGCTGCAATAAACAGGACGACCTTCGTCGCGCGGTTTAAAGGGAAGGCGTGCGATGCCGCCGCAGGCTGCGCATTGCGCTTCGAACATTTCGCGTTCACCACTTGCGTTGCGGTTCCCGCCGTGTTTGCGTGCGTCGCGGCAATTCTTACAACGCCCTGGCTCGTTCTCGAAGCCTTTTTCGGCGTAGAATTCTTGCTCGCCTGCGGTGAAAATGAATTCGCCGCCGCAATCTTTGCAGATGAGAGTTTTGTCTTCGAACATGTGCTAACTACCTCGCTAAAAAAATTTTTGACGCCCAGGACGGAATCGCACCGCCGCCTATGGTTTCCCACCGCTCACTTTGAGCTTCATGGACTCGTTGCCGTTTGGAAAGCAGAACCTATCCGTCCTGTCTATCCTCTCTAATCATAGCCTAGTTTGACCGATTTGTCAATAGTTATTTTGCAATTTCCAAAAAAAAATTATGTTTTGCCCCAAAAGTGTCCAAAAACCACACCAATCATTGCTATTTGGCTCTCGACAAAAGCGGCATATACTATTTCCGCAAGCAAATACAACATCTTACGCCGAAAGGAACACGCATATGCCACAAGAAAAAAGCCGGAAGCAGTCCGGAACGAAACCCATCAAACCAAAACGCATGCAGCGTATCGCGGCAATCATTTCCGCCGTGTTTTTGTTCAGTGCGCTCATGACAGCGCTGCTCGCGGCACAAACGTCTGCCGTGGGCGCGGGCAGCTCCGTGCGTTTTCGCCAAACGCACAAGAGCGATTATGCCAATGCGCGGCAAATCACGATCCGCGACCCATTCACGAAGCAAAACATCACAAACGCGGCGGGTACGCCTTTTTTGTTCACCGAAAGTGCCTACAAAGAACTGCACGCCTACTGCTTGCAAAAGGGTATGCGGATTTTTGACGACGGCACGTTCGCGCGGCTTGCCTACGATTTTAAGGATGCCAAATTCGATCCGATCTCCGCATCCGCAAAGGAAAACATCGCGCTCGTTCTGCTTTACGGCTATCCCAACCAAACCGCGCCGACATTGCGGGCGACCGCGAACGATGCCCACGCCGCAACCCAAATTTTGCTGTGGGAAGCCGAACTATCCTATCGCAACGCAAAATTTGAACGCACGAACAGTGCGCTTGCCAACGCCTACTTCAGCGGCGGCAATATGCCTGCGGCGAAATCCGCTTATGATCAAATTGCGCAAGATATCATGGAACATCTGCGCGTGCCGAGTTTTTTGAGCGGCGGCACACTGCAACTGCATTTGGAATATGATACCGCCGCAGCGAACTATTCACAGACATTCACCGACACCAATCGGGCAAACGCCGATTTGCGCGTGACGGCGGCGGGGATCACGGTTTTGCGCGACGGCGAAAACTACACGTTCACCGCCGCACAAAAAATCACGCAAAACGCGGAAATCACCATCGCCCGCGCGGATATTCCGCCCGCGAGACAATCCTTGGGGTCACTGCTTGTCTGGATTGATCCTACGCGCGATTTCAAAAACCAGCTGCTCATCACGGGCGTTGAGCCGCGTTCACAGCGTTTTTCCGCGCACTGCACCCCGCAAGCCGCAACAACGTCCCCAACAAAACCGATCGAAACAACTTCTCCCGCAATCAGTCAGACCACGCAACCCGAAACAAGCGCAAGCACAACGGCAATCACAGCAATCGAAACAACGACGGCTGCGATTGATTCGCCCGAAACGACGACGATTGCGGCGGTCAATCTGCCCGAAACAGGCGATAAAACCACAGAATCTCCCGCGTTATTCATCCTTTGTTCCGCTGTTTTTGCCGGTATTGCAATCAGTATCGAAGCGACGAACGGGAAGCGTGTGTTCGAGTAGGCGGCGTTGAACGGATGTTGTAGATGCCGGACGGCAGTGCGCTGTTTTTATCCCGCAGTCGCCAAAAAATTTTCTACAATCATTTTTCCCATGGGTGTCAGAATGGATTCAGGATGAAATTGTACGCCGTAAATCGGTTTTGTTCGGTGTTCGACTGCCATGATTTCGCCGTCCGCCGTTTTTGCAATCACACGCAAACAGGCGGGGATCGTTTGCGCGTCTGCGGCAAGCGAGTGATATCGCGCGGCTTGGATTTGCGGCGGCATACCCGCAAAAAGCTTGCTGTCCAACCGCAGATCAACCTGCGACGGCTTGCCGTGCATCAGCGTTTTGGCGTAGGCGATGGTCGCCCCAAATGTTTCGCAAATGGCCTGATGCCCCAAACACACACCGAACACGGGAATAACGCCGCCAATCAGTCGCACGATATCTTCGCAAACCCCCGCTTCGGCAGGACGTCCCGGACCGGGGGACAGAAAAATATGGCTGGGTTTGAGCGCGGCAATCTCAAGCACGGACAGCGCGTCGTTGCGGACGACACGAATATCCGGGTTGATGCTCCCGATGAGCTGGTATAAATTGTAAGAAAAACTGTCATAGTTGTCGATCAGGCAAATCATTGGATATCGCTCCCTTCGTCAGTTTTCGCAAGGGCGTTGAGCACCGCCCGCATTTTGTGGTTGCATTCGGCGTATTCGTTCACGGGCACACTGTCGGCGACAATCCCGGCACCCGAACGCACAAATACTTTGTCGTTCTTTTTGAAAGCGATGCGTATGGCAATGCAGGTATCCATATCGCCTTGAAAGCTCAAATAGCCGATTGCGCCGCCGTAGATACCGCGTTTGTTGTTTTCGAGCGCGTTGATGATTTCGCACGCACGGATTTTCGGCGCACCCGAAAGCGTGCCCGCAGGGAGCAGAGCGGCGACGGCATCCACCGCCGTTTTGTCCTCAGGAAGCCGCCCTGACACGGTCGATCCGATGTGCATCACATGCGAAAAGCGCAGAACGGACATGTAGTCCTCCACCTGAACACTGCCGAATTGGCTGATCCGCCCGAGGTCGTTGCGCCCGAGGTCGACCAACATATTGTGTTCGGCGCGTTCTTTTTCGTCGGCAAGCAGTTCGCGTTCCGTTTGCGCGTCAGCTTCGGGCGTTGCGCCGCGCGGTCTTGTGCCCGCAAGCGGAAACGTCGTCACTTTGCCGCGCTCCAATTTCACCAAGGTTTCGGGTGCCGAACCCGCAATTTCCACATCGTCTGAGCTAAAATAAAATTGATAGGGCGACGGGTTGCTCACGCGCAGCATACGGTAGGTTTCAAACAGCGATCCTTCCGCGTCCGCCTCCAAACGATTGGACAGCACGACCTGAAAGATGTCGCCTTCAAAAATGTGCTTTTTTGCTTTTTCGACCATATCGCAGTATTGCGCCTGGTCAAACAGCGCACGGTAGGGAGATGTGATCCGTAAAGCGGGCAACCGCGTTTTTTCGCCTTTTTCAATCAGCCTTTGCATCGCGTCCAGTTCTGTTACGGCGCGGTGGTAGTTCTCCTCAGGCGCGTCTTGCCGCATGTTGACAATCAGGATGATCCGCTGTTCCTGATGATCAAATGCCGCAACCTTATCAAACAGCATCAAATCGAGATCTTTGAAACCCTCTTCGTCCGCCGCGTCGAGCAGCAGCGTCGGCTCGCTGTATTTGATGAAATCATACGAAAAATATCCCACCAGACCGCCCGCGAACGGTGGCAATTGATCGTTGCGCGGGGCGCGGTTTTCGCTTAGGATACGTTGTATTTCCGCCGCGGGATTGTTTGTTTGCATGCGCACACACGTGCCGTTTTTGATTGTGAACACGCCGTCTTTGCACGCAAGTTCCAATTTGGGGTCATATCCCAAAAAGGTGTAGCGCCCATGCGCGCCGAGTTCCGCGCTTTCGAGCACAAAACACTGTTTGCTCACGCGTTTGCATGCCAAAAAGATGTCGAGCGGATCGCGGCTACCCATCGGCAGACTTCGCCAGATGGGTTGCATGGGATACGTTTCGGCAAGGCACAAGGCTTCGGATAGGCTTGGTTTGGTTTGTGTCATTTGTTCTCGCTCCTTTTGTGAGGCAAAAAAGAATCCGCCCCTTGACTTGTTTTGTCAAGGACGGATGGAAAATCCGCGGTACCACCTTGGCTTCGGGATAGAACATCCCGCACTCATTGGAACACAAACATGCTCCCGACGACTAACGTGCGCCCAACGTCGCAGTATACTCAGGCATTGCCCTTTGACTGCGCCCTCCGCGGTCCATTTGTACAATCTGCGTTCGGGCAAGATCGCAGCATCCTTGCCTCTCTGTGCGCGCACAACTGTTTTTACTCCCGCATCATCGGTTTGCACATCCAGTATAACGCGCCGCGCGGCGTTTGTCAAGTGTTTTTTTGATATGTTTCTTCACAAACTTTTTCGCAAGCAAAACAAGTCCCTCCCCGCAACCAAAACCCCTTGAAGCGTAAGGCTTTGAGGGGTTTCTTCTTTGCCTGGCGTGTTCGCTTTCAACTGATTTGACACCAATTGACACCAACCGGTTTTCTGACTCCATTGTTTTTCAACCGTTCATCAATATCATCCTTTCTTATCGCGTCAGTTTTTTGCCTTCACCCGATAGCGTTAAAGAAGCAATCCTCAAGATTGACGAGCCAAGGGGTGAGGCGCGGTAGGTTCACGAGATGGGCGAGAGCAATCCCGCCCATTCAAGTTAAGCCTTATTCAACACGAAACTTTTATAAGCGCAAATGGCTTTATCTCTCATCTTAAAATCAAATATCCCACGGTTAATCAATTTGATGGCAAAAAACATGTTTTCCGCAATTGCAAGTTTATAATCACTCAAAAAAGTGGCATAAGAATAGCGTTCAATCTCTTTGCTGAGACATGTGTAATACACGTCAAGCAATGGAAAAGCCTGTTGTTTGCTTGGCGCGATATGTAATGCAATAAGCATTGCCAAATCCTCCGTGGGAAGTCCAATCCGCACCGCTTGCAATCCATCAAACCGAACGCCGTCGGATTTTGAAATCCAAGCTGTGCCGGGGTGCATATCGCCGTGAATCACCGTAAGGTTCTCCCAACCATGAAATCGCGTTCTTATCAATTCGGTGTATTCTGATTTCAAACGCTCAATTGCATCCGAAAAACAATCAAGTTGCTCGGATGTAATATGGTTTTCAAAGCGAGTTCCCTCAAATTTCCAAACAGCGGGGATTTTGCCGGATTCTTCATTCTTACGGTATTTTAAAAAGTCTTTTTCCATACCGTTGATATGCGATAAAATATTCTCGTTTGTCTGATGCCGCCAGTCAAGCCCCATTTGATCGAAAGCATTATTATCTTCCCAAAAAAGAATGTGCCATTTGGCCACTGCTCGAACCAATTCTTCATAGTGATTACGAACAAATGCGCCATCTGTATTATTTTCATCCCTTTCTGCTTAATTATATCATGGGGACGAGTCTTATAAAAGCAACTTGCGGTTGCGCAGTTGACTAAAATGCGACCCACATGCCTTTTGTTGCAGCTATTGCGTAACATCAATCGTGTTACCGCCTGTATCGCGCACAACGAGCAAAAGCAAAACGCCGCCCATTGGTGCTACAAACACCAAAGAGCGGCAAACCACGCACCCCCCACCAAAAGGAGAATGGTCTACCTATATTATAACCGTTCTCCGCAGAAAAGTCAACACTTTTTTTATGGAGAATGAAAAATGCGTATCCAAACGGTTGATGTCCTTATCCCGCAGACGGGTAAAAAGCAAGAAACCCGCCAATTCAGCGGGTTTCCGTGGAGCTCTTAACCAGATTCGAACTGGTGACCT
>JAITDE010000073.1 GCA_031282735.1 Oscillospiraceae bacterium
TTGCAGGCTTGGGAAATCTTTCAAAGCGAATCGGATCAAATTGATCTATGCCTTTTGGATGTGATGATGCCGGGATTGGACGGCTTGACGCTCTGCAAAAAAATCCGCGAAGCGGGACACACGGCGGGTATTATCTTTCTTTCGGCAATGTCGCAGGAAATGAACAAAGTGCAGGGCTTGCTCATCGGCGCGGACGATTACATGACAAAGCCGTTTTCGCCCTCCGAACTGATGGCGCGCGTGGAGGCGGTGCTTCGCCGCACAACAAAGAGTACGCAGCAAAGCGAACAATCTATTTTGGTCAGCGGACCGTTTTGTTTGGATACCCGCAGTCGATCGTTGCGGCGCAACAAAACGAATGTGGAACTCACGAGCATCGAAATGCAGTTAATGCTGTGCTTTTTGTCGAACAAAAACAAAATACTCACGCGCGAGGAAATACTCAAATATGTTTGGGGCAGCGAGGGCGTAAAAGACACCAAAATCGTGGATGTAAACATACGACGTTTGCGCGTGAAAGTCGAAGACGATCCCTCCAATCCCAAGCGCATCCTGTCCATTTGGGGTTATGGCTACAAATGGATTGAGGCGTAAAGATGAAGAAGATACGCTCCAAAACCAACAGGCATGGGCTTGTGCGCCGCTGGATTGTGGATGTTTTGCTCTTGGTCGCCGTTACATTGGGCATTGCCGCGGGCATTTTTATGATCATGTTCGCCGACACCTACACCACTTTGGCCGAACGCCGCCTAAAGTGGAGTCATTCCGCGGCCAGTGACGTTTATTTTGCGCAAAGGGTGCAAGTGGTCGGCAAAACGCTGCGTGAGAACGAAAAAACGGCGCAAAACGGGGTTTTCACCCAACTGGCAAAGGAATATATGGAATCGTTCAACAGCAAAGGGCAACTGGAACTGTGGATTATCGACGCGTACGGCAATGTGGCGGCGACCTCCAGCGGCACGGATTGCAAACTGGAAAGCATTCCCGGCTACGACACGTTGATTGCGAGCGGCAAGGACGATATCATATGGAAAGGCAAGCTCAACGACGAACCCGTGTTGGTCTACGCCGTGCGCATTTTTGGCGGCAATACCAATTTTGACGCCGCAATGTGGTATTGCATCTCAATGCAGGAGTTCAACCATCAAATTGCTTTAACGGGAATTGTCGTGTTTTGCGTTTGGCTTTTTATCGTCGCGATAGCGGTCGGATCGGGCTATTTCTTCGTCGCGTCCATTTTTAAGCCTTTGCGCGAAATAAGCAGGGTGACGGCGCGGATTAGGAACGGCGACTATGCGGCACGGATCGACATACTGCGCCATCACGACGAAATCATGCAACTCGGCGACGATATCAACGAAATGGCGGAAGCGATCGGTTCGGCGGAAGAGCGGTTACTGGGCTTTGTCTCCACCGTTTCGCATGAACTCTTCACGCCGCTGACAAGCATCAAAGGCTGGAGCGAAACGCTGGCCGAAACGCAGGACATCGACCGCGAAACGCACAACCGCGGGCTGTCGATTATCGTTGATGAGTCAGTGCGGCTGAGCAAACTTGTGGAAGATTTGATGGATTATTCCAAATTGCGGTCCAACCGTTTGGTTTTCAACAAAGAACGCATTGATGTTTTGGCGGAACTGGACGATGTGATGTTTTTGTTCCAGGATCGCGCCATGCGCGACGGCATTGCGTTGCAATACACCTCGGCGGATTTTGCCGCGCCGATGATTGCCGATCCCGCGCGTGTGCGGCAGGTGTTCATGAATTTGCTGGATAACGCGTTCAAATACACACCCGTGGGCGGTGTCGTGACGGTGATTACGCAGGGCGATCCGCCGCAGTTGAGCCAAAACGCCGCGCAAACACAGCAGTTTTCGCTCAAACCGCCGACTTGTTTGCTCGTCACCATCAAAGACACGGGCGCGGGCGTGCCCGAAGAAGAACTCCCGCAGTTGACGGAGCGGTTTTTCAAAGCGTCGAACGCCGTAAAAGGCACAGGCATCGGGCTTTCGGTCGTCAGTGAAATTCTGCGCGCCCACGATTGCGATTTGCAGCTGCACAGCAAACTCGGCGATGGGTTAACCATTACCATACGTTTTCCCCTTTTGATTTTTACGCAGGAACAACAGAAAGGAACGCAAAATGACTGATGAAAACAAAACCCGGCAAGAGGAAATATTGATTGGACAGGTCGGCGGCGAAGCGTTGATGGAGGGCATCATGATGCGCGGTCCAAAAGGCGCGGCAATCGCCCTGCGCCTGCCCGATGGCTCGATTGAAACCACCGTCAAGGCGGTCAAATCGCCGAAAGATTATGCAAAATGCCTCGCCTGGCCGCTGATCCGCGGTCCGGTCAATTTGGTGCATTCCATGGTTTTTGGCTACAAATGCATGATGGAATCCGCCGAAAAAACAACGCTCGACGCAATTGACGCCTCAGAACCCCAGGCGTCGAAAATCGACCAATGGCTTGCGGCGCATTTCGGCGAAAAAATGATGGCTGTGATTGGCGCAATTGGTATGGTTTTGGGGCTGGCGCTCGCTTTCGGTCTGTTTGTGTGGATGCCGGCGTTTTTGTTCCAGCTGCTCAACGGCGCGGTTGAGGCGGATTTGTCGCGCTTCGCGGCGTTGATTGAGGGCGCGGTGCGCATCACCTTGTTTGTGGGCTACATGTTCGTGATGTCGCAAATCAAAGATATCCGCCGCGTGTTTCAATACCACGGCGCGGAACACAAAGCCATCTTCTGCTACGAGAACGGCTTGCCGCTGACGGTGGAAAACGTGCGCGCACAAAAGCGTTTGCATCCCCGCTGCGGCACAAGCTTTTTGTTCCTGATGCTGTTGCTGAGCATCCTCGTGTCCAGCCTTGTGATGTATTTCTTCCCGCAGCTTGCCGACGCGCTCGCCCTGCGCGTCGCCATCAAAGTCTTGCAATTCCCGCTGATTATGGCAATCGGCTATGAGTTCATTCGCTTTGCCGGCAGACATTTGCAAAATCCGCTGGTGCGCGTCATCTCCGCGCCCGGGCTTGCCATGCAAAAAATCACAACGAAAGAACCCGACGACGGCATCATCGAAGTGGGGATACAAGCCCTCAAGGCCGCGCTCGGTATGCCGTTTGAACCGCTTGTTGTGCCGGCAAAAGAAGCGTTGCCGGAATGACCGTGAAAGAAGCGTTATCGCAAGCCGAAACCGCGCTTGCGGTAGCGGGAATCGCCGACGCGCGTTTTGACGCGCTGTGCTTGGCGGAGCATGCGTTGGGGAAAAGCAAAACATGGTTGCGTCTGCGTTTGGGCGATCGGTTGGGCGATGATGCGCGGGATGCGCTTTTTGCGCTTGTCGAACGGCGGACGACCGGCGAACCGTTGCAATACATTTTGGGCAGTTGGGATTTTTACGGACTTCCGTTCGCGGTCGGCGACGGCGTTTTAATCCCCCGCCCCGAAACCGAAATGCTGGTTGAGGAGGCCGCCGCTTTTTGCGCGGCAAATTCCAACGCCGTTGTGTATGATTTGTGCGCGGGCACGGGATGCGTGGGTTTGAGCGTTGCGAAACGTTTTCCGCAAGCACAAGTGTTATTGTTTGAGTATTCCGCGCAAGCGATGGGGTATCTGCAAAAAAATCTGGAATCCCTCGCGGTGCGCAACGCGAAAATCATTTTTTGCGATGTTTTGCATCCGTGTGATTTGGATTTGCCAAAACCCGATTGCATTTTGTCCAATCCGCCCTATATTGCGTGTGCGGAGATCGCCGCTCTCCAAAAAGAGGTGCAATTTGAGCCGCCGATGGCATTGGACGGCGGTGCGGATGGGTTGTTGTTCTATCGCGCGATCGCCGCCAATTGGTTTTGTTTGCTCCGGCCGAACGGCGTTTTCGCGTTGGAATGCGGCGAAGGGCAAGCGGCGCAAATTGTGAAAATATTTCATGCATATGGTGCGGATTGCGGCATAAAAGCTGACTTCAACGGCATTGAGCGCGTTGTGTTCGGCAAATTTAACTAAAAATCTTCTTTTCTTGATTTCATATTATTTTGGAGGACGCATGCTAGCGATTATCGATTACGGTGCGGGAAATTTACAAAGTGTAAAAAAGGCGCTCCAATTCATTGGCGAAACAGTTGAAATCACCAGCGACACAAAAACAATCGAACGCGCGGATGGCGTATTGCTCCCCGGCGTCGGTTCTTTCGGCGACGTGATGCATTCCATGCGCAAGCGCGGTTTGGTTGACTGCGTTCGCGCACTCGCGGATGGTTCGCGCCCGTTTTTGGGCATTTGCCTCGGCTTGCAATTGCTTTTTGCGCACTCCGATGAAAGCCCCGAAGCGGTTGGATTGGATGTTCTGCCCGGCGAAGTACTGCGCATCCCGCAAATGGGATTGAAAGTGCCGCACATTGGTTGGAACGCCATTACCCTGCAACGGCACGACGGCGTGTTCGTGGATGTTCCGAACGATGTCTATGTTTATTTTGTGCACTCGTTTTATGTGAAAGCGGGCGATATCGATCTCGTTGCGGCGCAAACGCGTTACGGCGTGACAATTGACGCGGCGGTGACGAAAGGATTGCTGACGGCGACGCAGTTTCATCCCGAAAAAAGCGGCGACGCGGGGCTGCAAATGCTACGCAATTTTGCGATTTTAACGCGCTGAAAAGGCGCAATCATGTTTTCATACCCAGATCCATCGAAAAAAACGTGATATTTTAAAAAATTTTTTCCGCAAAGATTGACAAAACCGCCGCATTGCGTTATACTATTAGACGCACGATTGAATGGGAGGATCGCTTGCCATGGTTTTGGAGTTGGAGTCCGTGTTCCGCACGCCCGGGTTGGCTGTTTCGTTTGATTACGCGCTCCCGGTGCAGGAGGCGGAGATGTTGCCCATTGACGACACCATGTCGGCTATCTCGTTTGCGGCGCGACCGTCGGTCAAAGGCATAGTACAAAACCGCACGGGGATTGTGGAGTTGCAAGGCGTTGCAAATATAAGAATACAAACGCAATGTGACCGCTGCGCGACACCATTCATTTACACAGCGCAAATTCCGTTGCGGCACACGCTGGTGCTTGCGCTCAACGATGAAACGAACAGTGATTTGGTTTTGCTGGAAAGTGCGCGGTATGACATCGATCCCTTGGTTTGGGAGGATATCGTGTTCGCTTTGCCAAGCAAGATGCTGTGCCGTAGCGACTGCAAGGGCATTTGCCAGCAATGCGGCGCAAATTTGAACGAATCCGCATGCGATTGCGCGCGCCCCGTTGACCCGAGGCTTGCTGTTCTGCGATCGCTGTTAGAAAACGATTAGCCACTTGGATTGCGATATATCCGAGACTAATAGATACGATTTTTGATATTTCAGGCAGGAGGATACCGTCATGGCAGTTCCAAAGCGCAGAGTATCACACGCGAGGCGCGACAAGCGCCGTTCCAGCGTGTGGAAGCTTGATGCACCCACCATTGAAAAATGCAGCAATTGTGGGGCGTACAAGCGTCCGCATCGCCTTTGCGCCGCTTGCGGCGTTTACAAGGGCAGGCAAGTGACGACGAAAGAGAGTTAGGGCTTTTCGTTTTCTTCATGGATTGTGCAGACAAACAGCAAAGCAAGGCAGACGACACATGTTCGCTCTGCCTTGTTTGTGTTGCAAACAACCGCTTTTTACGGCTTGAATCGCTTCAGTCTCAGCGCGTTCGTTAGAACCGACACGGAACTTAGCGACATTGCCGCCGCCGCAAAAATGGGGTTGAGCAACGGTCCGCCGAAAAGATGCAGAACACCCGCCGCAATGGGGATGCCGATCACGTTATATCCGAATGCCCAAAAGAGATTTTGCTTGATGTTGCGGATGGTTTTTTTGCTCAACGCAATGGCGGTGGGCACGTCGGTCAGTTGACTGCGCATCAGCACGATATCCGCGCTTTCCATCGCGACATCCGTGCCTGATCCAATCGCAATGCCGACATCCGCCTGTGCCAATGCGGGCGCGTCGTTGATGCCGTCCCCCACCATCGCCACAACGCGTCCC
>JAITDE010000007.1 GCA_031282735.1 Oscillospiraceae bacterium
AATCGGGACGCCAAAAAAAATATATGACGAACCCAAAAACGCGTTCGTCGCGGATTTTATCGGCGAGAGCAACATTGTGGACGGCGTGATGCTGGAAGACTACATGGTGCGTTTTGCGGGCATGCGCTTTGTCTGTGTGGATAAGGGCTTTGCCAAAAACGAGCGCGTAGATGTCGTAATCCGCCCCGAAGACGTGGATATTGTCGCGCCCGGAACGGGTTTGCTGACGGGCATTGTCACAAGCGTCACGTTCAAAGGCGTGCACTACGAGTTCATTGTGGATGTGAAAGGCTTCAAGTGGCTGATTCAATCCACGGACGTGCAGGAAGTCGGCGACGAAATTGGCATTTTGATCAAACCCGACGAAATCCACGTCATGAAGAAATCCGCATATTCGGATTTGGTCGGCGATTATTCCAGCTATTCCGACGCGTTCGACGAACTTTCAAACCCCGACGCAGAGGGGGATGAAACATGAAAGCGATCGCGCAAAAACAGAGGCGTGGGCTTTCCGCGCTCACGCTCAACACGCCTTACTTGTTTTGGTGCCTTGTGTTCGTGCTTGTTCCCTTGGGGATGGTGGCGTTTTTTTCGTTCCACAACGCGCAGGGTGAATGGACGCTTGATGTTTTTCGTGCTTTGATCGACACGCCGAAGGCACGGAGGACTTTGTTCGAGCTTTTCGGCGTGTCAATCCTTTATGCCCTCATCGCAACGATAATTTGCCTTTTTCTGGCATATCCGCTGGCGTATTATATGTCTCACGCGACCCAAAAAACACAACGCAATCTGATGACGCTGATCATGGTGCCCATGCTGATGAACTTCGTTATTTGCACCTATTGCTGGGTGACAATCCTGGCGAATGAGCATGGGATTATCGCAAGTTTTTTGGATTTTCTCAACCTGCCGAAGCCGAAACTCCTCGGCACGCCCGGCGCGGTCATATTGGGTATGGTCTATAATTTTTTGCCCTACATGATTATGCCGCTTTACTCCGTGATGAGCAAGGTCAACCCATCGCTTGTGGAGGCCGCGCAGGATTTGGGCGCGACCGGCTTCGGGGTGCTTCGCAAGGTGACGCTTCCGCTGAGCGTGCCCGGTATCATTTCGGGGATTACGATGGTTTTTGTGCCGTCTGTGAGCACGTTTTACATCAGCCAGCAATTGGGCGCGAGCAAAACGCTGTTGATTGGCGACAGGATCGAAATGGCCTTTGTGATGTCCAATGATTTCAACACGGGGGCGGCGTTGTCGTTGATTTTGATGCTGTTCGTCGTCGTCTGCATGATGGTGATGCATCGGTTTTCGGACGGAGAGGAAGGTGCGTTTGTCGTATGATCAAAAAACGCGGTCGCGTGTCCCGCACGATGTTTCTCATTTACAGCTGCATTGTTTTGGGCTTTTTGTATGCACCGATTGCCGTGATGGTGCTTTTCTCGTTCAACGCAAAAGAAAACCGCAGCACAACCAGTTTTCAGCCCGCAAGCTTGTATTGGTATAAAGAAGTGCTCGTCAACGACACCGCCATGCAGGCTTTGCGCAACACCATTTTTTTGGCGTTGCTCGCGGCGGGGATTGCGGTGATCCTCGGCACGATCGCCGCGATTTCGGTGGATCGCATGCGCCGCAAATGGGTGCAGACGGCGGTGCTGCAAGTGACAAATCTACCCCTAATGAATCCTGAAATTGTCACCGGCATTTCGCTGATGCTCCTGTTTGTGTTCGCCGCGCAGCTGTTAGGGTTGCGCGAGAAGCTTAATTTCACAACCATGCTGTTGGCGCACATCACGTTTTGCTTGCCATATGTCGTTCTTTCGATTTTGCCCAAACTGCGGCAAATGGATCCGCACTTGGTCGAAGCGGCGCAGGATTTGGGGTGTTCCCAGTTCCGGGCATTTTTCAAAGTGACGTTGCCTTTTATCCGCACCGGCATCGTCTCGGCGTTCATCATGGCGGTGACGATATCGCTCGATGATTTTGTAATCAGCTACTTTGTGAGCGGTTCGGATTTTGTTACATTGCCCTTGTATTTGTTCTCACTCACGCGCAAGCGCGTTAAGCCCGATATCTACGCCCTTTCCACCCTTGTTTTCGCCGCGATTTTTCTTTTGATGCTTTTGAGCAATTTTGTGCAGATTCGTGCGGAAAAGCGCGCGAAAAAATGAATCATAGGCTGAATAAGCAATATAAAAAACAGATTTCAAAAAAAATCCAGAGAGGATCATAAAAAATGAGACGACTTATTGCGCTTCTATCTTTACTCCTGCTCGCGGTCATTTTCCTCGCGGCATGCCGGCAAAAAGATCAACCCGCCACACCCGATATCCTATCGTCGATTGCCGAGGAGTTCTCGATCAGTTCCGTGTCTGTTCCTGTTTATCAAGATTAAAATCAAAACGAATACAAATTTATTGGGAGGTATTTGAATGTTCAAAAAATCGATTGCCCTGTTTGCTATGCTGAGTCTCTTGTTCGCGCTTTGCGCTTGCGGTGCGCCGGCGAACGAAGAGGAGAAAGAAAGCGCGCTTGAGCTCGTCGGCACTTACACAAAAGATTTGGCGGGTACGACGCTTAACGTCTACAACTGGGGCGAATACATCTCCAGCGGCGCGGACGGCACCATGGATGTGGTCGCGGAATTCCAAAAGCTGACGGGAATCAAAGTCAATTATTCCACGTTCGACAACAACGAGATGCTCTACACAAAAATCGCCGGCGGCGGCACGAATTATGATGTCATCATCCCGTCGGACTACATGATTTCGCGCATGATCGAAGAGGGGATGCTGAACAAAATAAACTTGGATAATATCCCCAACATGCGCTATGTTCTGCCCGAGTACACGAAGTTATATTATGACCCGACGGGGGAATACTCCGTGCCTTACACCATCGGCATGGTCGGCATGATCTACAACACCAAACTGGTGAGCGAACCGCCAACAAGCTGGAGCGCCATGTGGGATCCGCAATACAAAGGGCAGATTTTGCAATTCGATAACCCGCGCGACGCGTTCGGCATGGCGCAGTATCTTTTGGGGCAGGATGTGAACACCGCCAATCCTGACGATTGGCGCGCCGCCGCCGACAAGCTCATTGAACAAGCGCCGCTGGTGCAAAGTTATGTGTCCGACAAGGTCTACAACCTCATGGAAGACGAAGAGGCGACGCTTGCCGCTTATTACGCGGGCGATTTTGTTCTGATGAACGAAACAAACCCCAATTTGGCCTTTGTTTTTCCGGATGAGGGCACGAATTTCTTCTATGACTCTTTTTGTATTCCGAAAGCCGCCCAAAATGTTCCCGCAGCGGAATTGTTCATCAATTTTATGCTCGAACCGGCCGTCGCGATCGAAAACGCCCTCGCCGTGATGTATGCCTCGCCGTATTCCAGCGTGCGTGAAAATCCCGATTATGTCTACAAGGACAATCCTTATTTGTATCCCGAAACCATGCCCGCCGGCATCCAAAACTTCACGCACCTTTCGCAGGATACAATCAAACTGATGGACAATCTCTGGGTTGAAGTGAAGCAGGCGCATTAGATGTTGCTGATCCGTGAATTATCAATCGCGCTTGACGCGAACCAAAAAGACAGCCTCCATAGGGCGGTTGCGGCTCGTCTGCACTGCCCTGTGGGGGCGTTGCGTGGTTTGGATGTTTTCCGTCAGGCGGTGGATTCCCGCAAAAAAAGTGACGTGCATTTTGTATATCACGTTTTGGCGGAGCTTGAAACGCCGCAAGATGAAGCGCGGATACTGTCCATGCATATCGCGGGCGTGGAGGATTACCGCGCAAAAACACCTCAGCCGCCGCCCTTGCGGCGCAACAGCACGTTTCGTCCTGTGATTGCGGGATTCGGACCCGCCGGTATTTTTGCCGCGCTGGAACTTGCCCGCGCGGGATTGAAGCCCATCGTATTGGAACGCGGCGAGGCGATTGAAGCCAGGCAAACCGCGATCAATGCTTTTCATCAAAGCAAAAAACTCAATCCCGAAAGCAATATACAATTCGGCGAAGGCGGCGCGGGGACGTTTTCGGACGGCAAACTCAACACGGGCATCAAAGATCCGCTTTGCCGCTTTGTGATTGAAACCTTTGCCGCCCACGGTGCGCCGTCCGAAATTCGCGTTAACGCAAAGCCGCATATTGGCACGGATCGGCTCGGCGCGGTGATTCAATCCATGCGGCGCAGGATCACCGCGCTTGGCGGCGAAGTGGTTTTCGGCGCAAGATTGGATGATGTGATTCTTGCCAACAATGCCGTGCACGGCGTTGTGTATTCTCAAAACGGACACACAATCGAAATGGAAACCGACACGTTGCTGCTCTGTATCGGCCATTCCGCGCGGGACACGGTGGCGCAACTGCATCGGCGCGGCGTGATGATGGCGCAAAAAGCGTTTTCAATCGGCGCGCGGATTGAACACCCGCGCGTTTGGATTGACGACGCGCAATACGGCAAATTTGCGGGACATCACGCACTCGGCGCGGCGGATTACAAATTGGCGTGCCACCCACCGCATGGGCGCGGGGCATACACCTTTTGCATGTGTCCGGGCGGCACGGTCGTCTGTGCGGCATCGGAGGAAGGGGGAGTGGTCGTCAACGGCATGAGTGCTTTCGCGCGTGACGCCGAAAACTCCAATGCCGCCTTGCTGGTCGGCGTCGATCCCGCCATGGAGGGCGGCGACGTGCTGGCGGGTTTTGCCTTACAGCGGCGCATTGAGCAATCGGCGTTTGCGGCAGGCGGCGGAAGTTACGCCGCGCCCGCGCAGTTGGTCGGTGATTTTTTGGATTGCAAACCCAGCACGCGCCTAGGTTGTGTGCGCCCGAGTTGTTCAACAGGCGTCGCGCTTGGCAATTTGAGCGCTATTTTGCCCGATTCGGTGCAAAAAACAATGCGTGAGGCGTTGCCGATGATGTCGCAAAAACTTGCGCCGTTCGCGCGCAAAGAGGCTGTGCTCACCGCGCCCGAAACGCGCAGTTCTTCCCCTGTCCGCATTCTGCGCGATGCCTGCTGTCAATCCAACATCAGCGGATTGATTCCATGCGGCGAGGGTGCGGGTTATGCCGGAGGGATTGTAAGCGCGGCCGTCGACGGCATCCGTTGCGCATGGCAGGTGATTGCCGATCACACTGTACATATTATCTAAAATATTATGGCAATTCGCCTGAATATTTTCTTGCAAAATGTTGCAAGTTGGGCTTTTCATTTGCAGGCATTTCTGTTATAATGAATCGTCAATATGAAGAGGAGGTTCTTAAGAAGTATGGAACACAAGTACGTTTATCTGTTCTCGGAAGGCAACGAAACCATGCGCGAGTTGCTTGGCGGCAAGGGCGCAAACTTGGCCGAAATGGTGCGCTTAGGCATGCCGGTCCCGCAGGGCTTCACGGTTTCGACCGAAGCTTGCACACGCTACTACGAAGACGGCAAAAAAATCGGCGGCGACATTTTGGCGCAGATTGAAACAGCACTGACCGAAATTGAAAAAATCAACGGCAAAAAGTTCGGCGACACAACCAACCCCTTGCTCGTGAGTGTCCGCTCTGGCGCGCGCGCGTCAATGCCCGGCATGATGGACACGGTGCTCAACCTCGGCATGAACGACGATGTCGCCGCAGGGTTGATCGCGGGCAATCCGGACCCCAAATTCGCGCGTTTTGTTTTTGACTCCTATCGCCGCTTTATCCAGATGTTTTCGGACGTCGTCATGGAAATTTCAAAGAAAAAATTTGAGGAGATCATCGACGAACTCAAAAAAGAAAAAGGTGTCAAGGACGATATCGATCTTGATGTGAACGACATGAAAGCGCTTGTCGCGAAGTTCAAGGCGTTCTATAAGGAACAGCGCGGCGTGGATTTCCCCGCCGACCCCAAGGTGCAACTGCTGGAATCCGTAAAGGCTGTGTTCCGTTCGTGGGATAACCCCCGTGCGAACGAATACCGCCGCATGAATCAAATTCCCTATTCTTGGGGAACTGCCGTGAACGTCCAACCCATGGTTTACGGCAATCTGAACAACAATTCAGGCACAGGCGTTGCGTTCACCCGTGACCCCGCGACGGGCGCGAAGGCACTGTTCGGCGAATACCTCATCAACGCCCAAGGCGAGGATGTTGTGGCGGGCGTACGCACACCCAATCCCATTGCCCAATTGAAAAATGATATGCCCGAGGTCTATGCTCAATTTGTCGCCATCGCGCAGAAATTGGAAGAGCATTACCGCGATATGCAGGACATGGAGTTCACCATCGAAAACGGTACGCTTTACATGCTCCAAACCCGCAACGGCAAACGCACCGCGGCGGCCGCGCTCAAAGTGGCGATTGATTTGGTCTCCGAAGGCGTGATCACCGAAGAAGAAGCCGTCCTCCGTGTTGAACCACAGCAACTCGACGCTTTGTTGCATCCACAGTTCGACAGCAAAGCCCTTAAGTCTGCCAATCCGATCGGCAAAGCGCTTCCCGCTTCCCCGGGCGCGGCTTGCGGGCGCGTTGTCTTCACCGCCGCAGATGCCGCCGAATGGGCCGGACGCGGCGAGAAAGTTGTTCTCTGCCGTTTGGAGACTTCGCCGGACGACATCAAAGGTATGGCTGTTTCGGAGGGTATTTTGACCGTTCGCGGCGGCATGACCTCGCACGCGGCGGTGGTTGCGCGCGGTATGGGTACATGTTGCGTGTCGGGTTGCGGCGAGATCGAAATGCATATGGACGAAAAATATTTCTTGCTTGCGGGCAAAAAATACAGCGAGGGCGACTATATTTCGCTTGACGGCTCAACGGGCAAAATCTACGGCGAAGCAATCAAAACGGTTGACGCCGATTTGTCGGGCGATTTTGGGTTGTTTATGTCTTGGGCGGACGCCGCCCGCACCATGAAAGTGCGCACGAACGCCGACACGCCCGCCGACACCATCCAAGCCGTCAAATTCGGTGCGGAGGGCATTGGTCTTTGCCGGACGGAACACATGTTCTTCGGCGGAAACCGCATCAAGAGCATGCGCAAAATGATCGTCGCCCGCACGTTGGAAGCTCGCGAAGCCGCTTTGGCGGAAATTTTGCCGTTCCAACAGCAGGATTTTACTGAAATGTACGAAGCACTTGAGGCGCGTCCCATGACCGTGCGTTTCCTTGATCCGCCGCTCCACGAGTTCCTGCCGTCGAAGGCAAACGAAATCGCCGATCTTGCGGTTGATTTGGGCATGACTGCCGAAGAACTGGCTAAAATTGTGGAAAGTCTCCACGAAGTCAATCCCATGATGGGGCATCGCGGTTGCCGTCTGGCGGTTTCCTATCCTGAAATTGCGAAAATGCAAACGACCGCCGTTATCAACGCCGCGCTCGCCGTCACGGCGGCGCATCCCGAATACAACATCGTTCCGGAGATTATGATTCCGCTGGTCGGCGAAATCAAAGAGCTGAAATATGTCAAAGATATCGTCACATCGACCGCCGACGCGCTGATTGCCGCCGCCGGTTCGGATATGCACTACAAAGTGGGCACGATGATTGAAATCCCCCGTGCGGCGGTGCTTGCCGATCAAATCGCGACGGAGGCCGAGTTCTTCAGCTTCGGCACGAACGATTTGACCCAAATGACCTTTGGATTCAGCCGCGACGATGCCGGCAAGTTCCTGCAATCGTATTATGACACAAAAATCTTTGAGGATGATCCATTTGAGCGTCTTGACCAAATCGGCGTTGGCAAACTGATTGAGGTTGCCGTCTCCGGCGGTCGCAAAACCCGCCCCGACATCAAACTGGGCATCTGCGGCGAACACGGCGGCGACCCGAGTAGCGTCAAATTCTGCTTCAAGCTTGGTCTGGACTATGTTTCGTGTTCGCCATTCCGTGTGCCGATTGCCAAACTTGCGGCGGCGCAAGCGGCAATTGCGGCAAAAAAATAACACAGCATACAAATTTTGCGGGCATTTCGGAAGAAATGTCCGCTTTTGGATTGCAATTTTCCTCCCAATGTGGTATGCTGTCAGTAGGTTTAAAAAGGGGGATTCGTATGTCGCAGATACTCAGTGGGCTTATGGCTTTTTTATTGTGGATTTTGTCGGTTTTCAATCCGATCGTCGGTTTGATCGCCGAACAGTTCGAGCCTGAGGAAAGCGGCGTCGCGCCTGTCAGTGAGCATTGTTTTGCGTTCACCGAAGCCGTTTATCGCTATCAAGGCATTGCGACGGACGGCGAGTCTTGGTACTACAGTTGGAATTTTGGATTGCTGAAAACCGATCTCAATCACAAAGTCACCGCGCAAAATACCGTAGCAATCCCCGACGAATATTTTTTTCAGGGGAGCAACCATATCGGCGGCATTGCGGTTTATGGCAATAAACTCTATGCCCCGCTGGAGGACGGTTCTGATTATTTGCATACGCGCGTTTTGATTTATGACGCGGAAACACTGCGATACACGGGCGAGAACTACGAACTTGCGCGGGACTTGCATGTCGGCGGTGTGCCGTGGATTGCGGTTGACGGCGCAAACGATCGCGCCTACACCGCGGAATGGTCGAACGCGTCGGTGCTCAACGTTTATCGACTGAGTGATTTTACGCTTTTGGAAACATTGCCGCTTTCAGCGCCGATCGATAGGGTGCAGGGAGCGCAATTCTATGACGGCACCCTCTACTGCGCGACGGATATCAAAGACAGCCACGCCGTTCTGGCGGTCAATCCCGAAACAGGCGAGGTCAAAACGGTTCTTTTGCGAAGGCTGGATAATTCCTGCGAAGCGGAGGGTATTGCCGTTTGGCCAATGGCGGACGGTTCGTTTTTCCACTGCGTCGAAACAGGCGCAAGCAGGGTGATTGTCAAACTGCGGCATTACGCAATACCCGACTGAGGAGCGCCTGCTCCTGAAGAAGAAGCAACAAAAACACTTTCGCCGCTTCGCGCGATCGTAAAAGCCCGTGAAATTTTTTCGCGGGCTTTTTTGCGCAAAATTCAATCGCAATTGAGTAAACCGCAGGCAATGGCAAACGCCATCTCATTTTGATAGCCCTCCTGCTTCAGTTTTTTGACATCCTCCCAATTGGATAAAAATCCACATTCCACAAGGATCGCCGGGATTTTTGCGCGGTATAGCAAAAAAATACTCGTCCCCGAGGCTTTCACCTGCCGCGTATTGTTCGGCTGTAACAAACGTACGACTTCCGACTGAACCGCTTTTGCGTATATTTCGCTTTGCGGATGATTCGCCGAGTAAAAAACTTGCGTCCCTTTCGAGCTTTCCTGTGAAAAATTATTTTGATGAATGCTCAAAAACAGCGCGTTTGCGCCAAGCGATTCCATCATCGCGAAGCGGTTATGGATATCGGAGGATTTTTTTTCGCGCAAAGTTTGTGCTGTTTTGTCATAAACCGCCGTATCCGTCGTGCGTGTCATTGAGACGCGATATCCCATCACGCGCAAAAAAATTTCGAGTTTTCGCGTGAGCGACAAGTTGATATCCTTTTCCACCGTCCCGTCGACGCCAACCGCGCCGCCGTCCTCCCCGCCGTGGCCGGGATCCAGCAAAATCCTTGGTGCCGTAGGCGCGGTTTCCAACCGGGCGGCGGTTTGCAGGGTTTCGCGCCGGATGGCGGCGACCGCCAGCAGTGTTAGCAAAACGATGCAAAAACCCGCCGAAACGGCATTGATAATCTGTTTTCGTGCAATTTTATAGTTTCCTTTTGGATGAAATCCAGCAAAAACAACGACTTTCGGCAAACGCAACATTGGCGCACACTCCCTCTCCCGCCAAAGATATGAAAGACTTGGGTTGAAATATGCGCCGTTTTTTGGAAATACTATAAAAAGAAACACGTAGCAATGGGGTGAGTTTATGGAGAAAAAAAACAAAACGATATGGAGCGTCATCGGCGGTTTGCTGATCGGCACGCTCAACGGGCTTTTGGGTGCGGGCGGCGGCATGCTGGCCGTACCCTTGCTGAAAAAAATCGGGCTAAAACAAACAAACGCGCATGCAACGGCGGTCTCGGTGATTTTTCCTCTGAGCCTCGCAAGCGCGATTGCCTATTTGATTTTGGGTCGATTTGAACTCAGCGCGGCGGGCG
Organism: Oscillospiraceae bacterium; assembly: GCA_031282735.1. Classification (GTDB taxonomy): domain Bacteria; phylum Bacillota; class Clostridia; order Oscillospirales; family Acutalibacteraceae; genus WRMQ01. Next base: position 10,077 of record JAITDE010000007.1, read on the forward strand.
TGTACTTGATACCGGGCGCAGTCGGCGCGGTGATCGGTGGACTGTTGCTTGCGAAAATCCCCGAAAAATGGCTGAGAAAGGCGTTTGCCGTGTTCATGATTTGGGCAGGCATTCGCATGGTGATGCGCTGATGGAACACGCGCTTTTGTGGAGCATTCTGGCTGCGCTGGCATCGGGCGTTTTGGGCGCGATGGGGATGGGCGGCGGCGGCGTACTGGTTATTTATCTTACGCTCGCGCTGTCGACCGAACAGTTGGAAGCGCAAGGCATCAATCTGCTTTTTTTTCTGCCTTGCGCGGTGATTTCGCTGATCATCAACCACAAACGAAAATTGGTTGATTTCAAAACAGCAATCCTGATTGCCGCAACGGGCTTGCCCGCAACGATGTTGGGCATTTGGATTGCGGGAGAAATGAACACAAAATGGCTCGGATGGGTTTTCGCCGCGTTTTTGATTGTGGTGGGGCTGAAAGAGTTGTTCAGCAAATCTCCCGCGAATGCGCAAAAATAGATTTTTCTTCGCCGCCGCTCACCCGTCCGCGTATAAGCCCAAAAACCCGAACGGCAAAAACGCCCAACGCCGCGCCGATGGTGTTCAAAATCATGTCGTCCACGTCACAATGCCCCCATCGGAAGCGCCATTGCACCAACTCCATCACAAGCGAAAACAGCGCGGGCACGGCAATCGACAGCCATACTTTGCGGCGAAAGAATCCGTGCAAAAAAAATCCAAGCGGCGCAAACAGCAGGAGATTGCCAAAAAAATACATCGTGAATTCATACGCCGCACCGCTATTTGGACCTATTTCGGAAAAATATGTGGCGATCATCGAAAACGGGATCCAATTGGGTGTCATGTAACCAGGCAACAGCTGCCTGGTGAATAAAAACGCATATAAGAGCATGAACGCGTAAAAAACCATAAAACCGATGCTCGCGGTGCGGAAATAGGATTCAAATTGGCCGACAATCGCTTTGTCCAAACGCTTTTGCGGGATAAGCGCCCGCACCAAACATACCAAAAGAATACTTGACATCGCAACGGCAAGCACGCTCATGGGGCGGTCGTAATAAAAAAGATAAATCCATTTGCCCGTAAAACCTGCGGCAATCTGCGCTTCCCATTGCGCGTATCCTGCCCAAATGAGCATGGCAAGCAAGAAAATACATAGCCCGTTGGCGGCGGCACGCAAACCGTCGGGCAACAGGAACGCCGCCAGCGTGAACAGACAGCCCAAAAAAAACGAACTCGCAAGCTGAAAGGCGAATATGCCAATGTTCAAGAACATGCCAATCGCCGCAAACGTGGGCAACGTTGCGATAAAATAGAACACCGCAACCAAGAGCGACAGAAAAATCCGCCACCCCCGATGGTTTGCACGTGCTTTGAAGTTCAAAAAATTCAAAAAATCACGACACCTTATAATCCAAATAACCCTGCAATATCGTTACCGCCGCGACGGCGTCTACAATATCCTTGCGCTTTTGCCCGCGCACGTTCACTTCGTTGAGTGTTCTATGCGCGGAAACGGTACTCAATCGCTCGTCCCAAAGCGTCACAGGCAGATTCAGCCGCCGACGAAGCCGCTCCGCGATTTGTTCGCATTTTTGCGCCTTTGCGCCCGCCGTGCCGTCCATATTGCGCGGATAGCCCAGCACGATGTGCGTCGCGCCGCGTTCGGCGGAAATTCGCGCGATCTCCGCAAACAAAGCCTTTTCGGATGTTGCGCGAAGCACGGCGACAGGGCTTGCGAGGATACCCATCGCGTCGCTGACGGCGACACCCGTGCGGACTTCGCCGTAATCAATGCCAAGCGTCACGCGTTTTTCACTCAAACAAACCGCCTAACCAACCGGCGATCCCGCCCGTGTTTTCGTCCGAACTGCTCTTCGGCACGGTGATCACAACCGCCCCGCATGTGCTGCACGTTTTGGGAAGATTGCTTGTTTTATACCATCCCGTCGCCGTTTCGGGGCAATTTGCGCTTGCGATATCCCCCGTGCGGGTGCAATAGGACTTTTTGACCGCCTCGGATGTGGTCGGGAACTTTTTTTTGGTGTCCAAATTCTTATGGATGCGGTTGAAAACTTCCGTCCAAATGCGAGCGGCGGGGTTTTCAATATTGCCCAAATTTTTCGGCATATCATAGCCGAACCAAACGGATGCGACATAATATGGCGTGCCTGCGGCAAACCAACGGTCTTTGTTGTCGGATGTCGTGCCCGTTTTTGCAAAATAATCAAATTTTTTGATATATTTGTTGTTATCGCCCGCGGAATATGAACTGATGCCCACAGTGCCGAGCATTTCATTCATCACCTTGGCGGTGCCCTCGCTGAAAGCGCGTTTGACAGTTTGTGTGTTTTTGATATCCAAAACCATCTCATTGCCCTTATTATTGGTCACTTTGTAGTAACAATAGGGCGAATAATACGTGCCGCCGTTGCCGAAAACGGCGTATGCCGCACATTCTTCCAGCGTTGTAAAACCATTGGTCATGCCGCCGACCGCGAGGGAGGGGAGAACTTGATCGTTGACTTTGTCGAGTTTTGTGAAGCCAAAATTGTCGCGCAAAAACTCAAAGGACGAACCGATTTTGAGTTTTTCGTTGAGTGTGCGTGCCGAAACGGTGTTGAGCGACCGCGCAAGCGCATATTGCGTCGTCACACGCGCGCCTGTGCCATGGGTGCCGTCGGCGTTTTGCGGCCACATTTGACCGGCATACTCAAACGATTGATTGAGCGTGAGCGTTGACCACGTGATCAAATCTTTTTCGATGGCCGGACCATAGACAGAAAGCGGTTTGATGGTCGACCCCGGCTGACGCCAGCTCTGCGCCGCGCGGTTTAGGCTACGGTTTCCCGTTTTTTCGCCCGCGCCCCCCGCAATCGCCACAACACGTCCCTTGTAATCCATAATCGTCATGGACGACTGCGGCGCGGGTTGCTTTTCGGTCGCCTTAAAGTTGCTGAACGTTACGCGATTGCGATAGACATCCTCAAGCTCCTTTTGGATATCGACATCAACGGCGGCATAGATCTTCAATCCGCCGTAATAGACCTCATGAAGAGCCTCCGCGGCACTCATTCCCTTTTGCTCTTTGAGATCCTGTATCAGCGTGTCGATGATAAAATCGACATAATAATTGTTGATTGCCTGTGGCTGCGCGACGACGGTCGTCTCCTTTTTGGGAACATAATCCTCGCTGTTGGTGAAAATCATTTTATACGCCTTGGCTTCCTCATACTCCGCCGTAGTGATCAAGCCTTGGGTGTGCATTTGATACAAGCATTCCAACTGACGTTCTTTGTTTTTGTCTGTATTGACCAAAGGATCGAATTGATTGGGCGCTTTGGTGATTGCCGCAAGGGACGCGCATTCGGCCAAATTGAGATCGCCGACCTCCTTGCCGAAATATTTTTCCGCGCCCGTTTTAACGCCGTAACAACCGCGCCCCAAATAGAGCGTGTTCAAATACGCTTCGATAATCGTATCTTTGCTGTAATTTTTTTCCACATTGAGCGCGGTCAGAATTTCGTTGTATTTACGGATTGCGGTGACATCTTTTTCGCCCGTCAAATTTTTGATCAGTTGCTGCGTGAGGGTCGACGCGCCCTGTGTGAACGAATATTTGGTGAGCACCGCGCCGAAACGCACCCAATCGACGCCCTTGTGTTCATGGAAGCGCTTGTCCTCCAGCGCGATATAGGCATCTTGCAGGTCGCGCGGAATTTCGTCCAAATCCATCCAAATGCGGTTTTCCTCGCCGTGCAAACGCGCGTATTCAATCTCGTTGCCGTCTTTGTCGATGGCATAAATGATGGTGGTCAAACTCTGGTTCGCCTTATATTCCTCAAGGTCGATCACCGCTTCGCCCGACACGACGGCGTTCGCGTTCAGGAAAAAATAACCGCCGACGATCGTTGCGGTCAAAAATCCGGTCAGCACAAAGGTGAGAATCGACATAAAAATGCCTCGCCCGATCTTGCGCCCTTTTCCCCTGCCTTTTTCGTTTTTCTTTTTGCTCATAACAGTCCTCTCAAAACAAGCGTTTTCAGTCATAGTATATCAATATTTGGTTGGACTAAACGCGGCATCACGCGTGTATGCGGCCTTAACCGCCTGCGAAACGGCGTGCGCAAAGCCGTGTTCGCGTAATTTGTCGATTCCCGCGATGGTCGTGCCACCGGGCGAACAGACCTTGTCGATCAAGGCATAGGGATGCGAATCGCTCTGTCTGAGATTCGCCGCACTACCCATCAGCATTTGCACGGCGATTTGCTGGGCGATGGATTTCGTCAATCCGCAGGCGACGCCGGCGCGCGCAAGCTCGTCGATGAACAAAAAAACGAACGCGGGCGCACTGCTCGCCAAGGCGCAGAACGCGGAAAATTGGCTTTCGGGCAAATGGAGCGAAGTGCCGAAGCAATTGCAATAAGCTTCGATTGTTTGGAATTCGCCCGCTCCGACGCGCGCGTTCGCGCAAATCGCCGTGATAGATTGACCAACAGCCGCGTTGAGGTTCGGCATCAGCCGCAACACCCTCGCATCCGGTATCATCTGTTCGTATTTTTCAATCGACACGCCGGCGCAAATGGAGACAAGCACCGGTGCTGTTGGATGATAGGATTGATTGATTTGCGGAATCAGCTCGTCCAAATTTTGTGGTTTCACGCCCAATTGCACATATTCAGCAGATGAAACGACCGCACTCGCGCTTTCGGCTTTCGCCATACCCAGCGATTGCGCAAACCGCGTCGCCGCCGGATTGATATCATAAACGATGCTGTCCTGTGGATTCAAAAACCCATTTTTCATGGCAAAACCCGCCGCGGCGCTTGCCATGTTTCCAAAACCGATAAAACCGAATTTCATTCATTCACCGCTTTCTAACCGCGAGGTACAGCAGGGGCATCGCGTTGCTTTGATGGGTATTTCGGAGATGCAATAGGGGCATGTTTTGGTGGTTGGCGGCGGTTCCGGATCGGCGGACTTTGCGCCGCGCTTCACTTTTTTGCCGACCGCCCCAAAACTGCGCAAAAGCAAAAAGATCACCAGCGCCATCACAAAAAAATTCAGCGTCGCCGTGATGAGCGTACCATAGTTGATCACGACATGCCCTGCTCCCTGCGCGGCTTCGGCTGTGAGCAACGGCACGTCAGGTGCGCGTTCGGGGGCGAGGAAAACCGTCAAATCAATGAAAAGTTTGCTAAAATCCAACCCTGCGGTGAACATACCCACCAGCGGCAGCAAAATACCGTTGACCATTGCGTTTACAATCTGTTGGAACGCACCGCCGATCACCACGCCGACAGCAAGATTGATCACGTTGCCTTTGGTGATGAAAACTTTAAAATCCGTCAAAAAGCGTGACGAGAATTTTTCACCGGATGCTTTCAATCGCACACAACTCCCTGCTTCACTGATCATTTCTCGCCTATTATACACCATTTTTGCGCAATACGCAAGTGAAAATGCTTTTTTGTGTATAGGATCGTGATAATCAAGTTTGATTTTCGAGCTCTTTCGCCAACGGCACTGCCGCTTGCGGCGCGGATTTTTCGACTTGCGTCTTTTCAGCAATCACCAAAAAGATGGTGACAAGCAACAAATACGGTAGCGGCGCGAAGACGCCGGGGTTGACCAGCGACATCATCTCAATGCCCAAAAAGGCGATGAACAGTGCGCCGTGGAATGCGCTGCGCGTTTTGAGAAATATCCGCACCCGCGCAATCATTTGAAGCAAATATGCCGCAACGCCGACCAATCCCAGGCTTGCGAGCACCTGGAGCGGCGCGTTGTGATACCAGCACAGCGCAAAATCTTTGGACGGATGCACATCGCGGTTTCCCATATAGCCCAAACCGACGCCAAAAATGGGATGGTTCTTGAAATCTTCAATCGCGCGGGCATAAAGCGCGACGCGCGCCTCGGTTTCGGTGCTGAACAAAAGCGTGATCAAGCGTATGATCGTCGGTTTGATGAGCAAAATCAAATCGCGGAACAGCAGAGCCAGCACGCCAATCGCAATCACGACGATGATTGCATACGCGATGCGGCGTTTTTTATCCGCCCAAAGCAAATAAATGATGCACATCACAAATTCGATCGTACCGAACAGCAGTGCGCCGCGCGAACCCGTGAGCAGCATTGCGGCAAAAATCGCAAGCCCCGCCAGCAATTTCCATGGGTTTTTGAGCGCCAAAAAAAACGGAAACGGCAGGCAGAGCATCAGTATGCTGGACACATTGTTGCGCCACTGAAACGCAAGAATCTCGCGTTTTTCGAGCACGGCGGGCAGAAACACCAAGTAATGATGCGCCACCATGAATGCCGCAAAAAGACCTAACGTGAACATCATATTTGAAAAAAATGTAATCATGTTCTGCCCTTTTGGGGCTTCAATATATGTGTACAAAATCACGTAGGCCAAAAGCATTCCAAATCCCAGTGCGGCGACGTGGAACAGCGCACCGCCCGCAAAGTATTCTTTTGCGGTGATTGTACCCAATCCGCCGATTGTGACGGCGACGCTTGCCGCGAAAATCCCCCAAAACGCTTTGCCGCGTTGAATGGGTTTTCGGAATTTGACGAGGTGATATAACAACGCGCCGAAAGGGAAAATGATCACCCACCAATACGGCATAAAAACATCGTAGGAATTACCGCATTTGGCGAGGAAGACACACGCGAGCAAAAAAGGCAGTGTCGAAGCGCAAATATTGTCGCTCACGCACAAGACGGCGCAGAAGATGCCCAAAAAGACAAACGCGCCTTGGTATTCAAGGTGAAACACCAAAATCAGTGCCGCCGCAACGAATTGGACAAAAAAGCCAAACGGAGAGAGTAAAAAAGTGCGCAACATTGACATTCGGTTTTGTTTGCCGCGTTCCACAAGCATCCTCCTCACTTTTGCTGTTTATGGGTATCTTGCCGTCGCAAATATCTTACTGACTATAATACCATAAAACGCGTCAATATGCAAGATGCCGGTGCTGGAAATGGTCACATTTTCCGCAAAAAAAGCGGCGGATTGCTCCGCCGCCGCTGTGATCAATCATTCAATTAATATGCGCTCGCGTTGAGGTTTTCCACATATGCCTCACACATGGTTTCAGCCATGGGCAATGCGAACTTAAACCCGATGCTGTATTCTTTGTAGCTGTAGCTTTCGACGGTTTTTTCAACATACGCGTCGTAGTCTTCGTTCACGTGTGTTTGCGTCAACTCGGTTTTCCAAACAAAATCATCTGTATTGTTCTTTGAAAAGAGCAGCACGGCATAACCCGTGGACGTTTCGACCACAACGGTGTCGTTCGATTTGCGGTCAGCGGCAAAAATCCAATCCGCAATGGCTGTTTCGTCAACGTCGTCGGGCGCAACTTTTTCGCTGAATCCTGTGGTGTCGTCAACGGTGTCGGCGACTTCGTCGCTCTCAACGGATTCTGTCGTGCTGTTTTCTTGAATAAGGGCCTTAAACGCTTCCGCCGTCGCACCTTTTTCCACCCAAGATTTGAGCAGCTCGTCGGCCTGTTTTTTGGTCTCTGCCTTGGATTCGCCCGTCGGATCGCTACCGTCGTCCGTCGCGGCAAAATCAATGGGGATGCTGTAATAATCGACGGTCGTTATGGCGTATTGGGGACGAAGCATCAAGACGACATAGAAAGCCGTGGAGGTTTCGACCACGGTAATGTCGCCCGCTTTGCGTCCGTCGCCGAAAATCCAATTGGCATAATCTTCTCCGTAAGAACTGATAGCTGTCTTTTTGGCGCGGAGGTGCGCCGTCGCGGATGCGGCGTCGTAGTCGGGTTGGGCTTGCGTGTCGGTCGTCTCCTGAGCGGCGCTCAAAAACGCGGCTTCATCGGTTGCTTTTGCCTTGAAAGCTTCCGCTTTTTTCTTGACTTCGGCATCGGCAGTCTCTTGACGAGCGGCAAGAGATTCGTCGGACTCGTTCGTCTTTGCGGTCAGCGTATCTTTCGCAAACTCGTAGGCGCGGTAGTCGGCAAGATTAAAATCCTGCGGAGCCTTATTGTATTCCTCTTGCAGAATGGCATCTGTGTACTTCGCCGCGAATTCTTCTTCTTTGCGGGTCTGAAGGAGCGTCACAAGCTTTTCGTTTTCAAGAACCGAACGATACCGCTTCTCGGTGATGCCGGGGGCGAACTGCAAACGCAAAAAGGCGGAAAGCGACATGCCGTTGGAATTCGCGCTCTTGCGCCATTCGTTCATCGTCTCGTCGATCTCGGTGATATCTGCTTCCGCAAATTTGACGCCGATTTTTTTTGCTTCCTGCGCGAGCGCGAGGATATTCTTGAGTTGAACACCCGTTTGTGTCTTGAAATAATCGTCCCAAGTCTGGTATTTCTCGGAATCTTCGCTGACTTTGTAGGGACTCATCTGACCGAACGGAGAGATCGTCGTGTCGAGCTGAAGCAGATCCTGACCATACGCCTGCAAAAATTGCTGTGCCTGGGAGGCGGTGCTCTGGTATTGCGAATAGAAGTAAAACGCCCACTCGGGAGCTTTAACGACTTGATTGCCGACCTTGAGCACGGGAACAAAACGCGCGGGGAGACCGAAGCTGGAACCATAAATGTACGCGCCGCCGCAAACGATTGCCGCAACCACAAGCACGACAACGATTTTCACCACAATGGCGGTGACATCAATCCTTTTGCCTTTTTTTGCGCGTCGTTTGGCTTCGAGAGCCTGCCATTTTTTGCGGTCAGCCTCAAATTTTGCCGCCGAATCGGTTTCTTTTTTTGCCATAATTGCCGAATCCTCCAAACAAGAAATGATCATATAAGTACGCTTATCATTCTACACTATTTTTTAGATAATTACAAGCGGAAAGGCAAAAATTTCATATAAATATCATGCAATTTCCTGAATCAGTACTTCAGATGAAACAAATTTTCCGTAAATTGTATATTTTTCACGCGGATATCCAGTTGATTGAGGTATTCCAACTCGTCCGCAGGCGTAAGGAAATCAAAAACCAGACGATGCGAGCACAGCAATTGGGATGTATAACCGCATTTTTGATAGAGAGCGCGCGGCGCGTATTTGCCGTCGCCCACCAGCGCGTGACCGATCGCCGCAAATTGCGCGCGGATTTGGTGTGTTCGACCCGTGAGCAATTCAATTTCCAACAGCGACAATCCGTTTTTTTGCGCGGCGACACGGTAGTTCGTGAAGCACTCTTTTGCGCCGGCGCATGGGTTTTGAAAGATTCGCGCGGTGTTCTTCGCCTCATTTTTGAGCAGATAGCAATGCAACTGCCGCCAATCGTCCCGCAGGGGTTCCCCCTGTTTCGGCAAACCGTGGACGGCGCAAAGATAGTATTTGCGCAACTCGCGGTTTTTGAGTTTTTCGTTCAAAATCCGCAGGGCGGCGGCGGTTTTGGCGGCAATCACGATGCCGCGCGTGTTTCGGTCAATGCGGTTGACCAGCGCGGGCGCGAACGACAGTTCGCCGGCGGGATC